>JALYVC010000350.1 GCA_030853445.1 Actinomycetota bacterium
CGTACGGGCAGACCCAGGAGGTCGACCACGGCGTCGGCCGTCTCGGCGGCGCGCAGGAGGTCGGAGGACACGATCAGGGCCGGTCGCAGGGCGGCGACCACCGGGGCGGCGAGCCGGGCCTGCTCGCGCCCGCGGGCGGACAGCGCGCTGTCGCGGTGGCCCTGCCAGATGCCCGCGGCGTTGTCGTCGGTCTCGCCGTGCCGCATCACGACCAGGTGCCGGTGCGCCTGTGGCCCGCCCGGTGTCACGTCGTGGCAGCGGCCGACAGGTCGATCGCGGGGCAGTCCTTCCACAGTCGCTCGAGCTGGTAGAACTCGCGCTCCTCCTCGTGCTGCACGTGCACGACGATGTCGCCGAAGTCGATCAGGACCCACCGGCCCTCGCGCTGGCCCTCACGGCGCAGGGGCTTGGCCCCGGCGTCGCGCAGCCGGTCCTCGATCTCGTCGACGACGGCGCCGACCTGGCGCTCGCTGTCGGCCGAGGCGATGACGAAGACATCGGTGAGGGCGAGGTGGCCGGTGACGTCGAGGGCGATGACGTCGTGCGCCACCTTGTCCTCGGCAGCAGCAGCGGCAGTCCTCGCGAGGGACAGGGCGCGGGGTGAGGCGGTCACAGGGCTTCGAAGGCCTTCTCGTCGAGGAGCGACAACGGGGAGCTGCCGTAGAGGGAGTACTTGTTGATGTACTGGACGACGCCGTCGGGCACGAGGTACCAGACCGGCTGACGGGCGACGACCCGGGCGCGACAGCCCGTCGAGCTGATCGACATGGCGGGCACCTCCTGCAGGCTGATCTTGTGGGTCGGCAGCCCGGTGTCGCTGAGCACGTGCCCGGGGCGGGTGACCCCGACGAAGTGGGCGAGGTCCCACAGCTCGTCGACGTCCTTCCACGTGAGGATCTGGGCGAGGGCGTCGGCCCCGGTGATGAAGAACAGGTCGTCGTCGGGGTGCAGGGCCCGCAGGTCCCGCAGGGTGTCGATCGTGTAGGTCACGCCGGGGCGGTCGATGTCGACGCGGCTGACCGTGAAACGCGGGTTGGACGCGGTGGCGATGACGGTCATGAGGTAGCGGTGCTCGGCGGGCGTGACCGTGCTCCCGGCCTTCTGCCACGGCTGACCGGTGGGCACGAAGAGCACCTCGTCGAGATCGAAGCGCGCCTGCACCTCGCTCGCGGCCACGAGGTGGCCGTGGTGGATGGGGTCGAAGGTGCCACCCATCACCCCGAGCCGCTTGCTCAGTGCTGGTCCCCGGAGGGGGGCTGGCCGGAACGGCCGGCCCGGGCGGCCCGGACCCGGGCCTCCTTGTCGGCGATCTTGGCCGCCGTGTTGCGGAAGGACCACAGGACGGCCAGACCCGCGAGGAAGGACGCGAAGGCGATCAGCGCATAGGCCAGGGGCGGCATCGGCAGCGCAGACGCCGCTTCGGCGGAGACGAGGGCGGGGACGACGGTGGCGGGCATGGGACAAGCGTACCGCCGACCGGCCCGGCCGCCGCCCCGTGCGTCTGCGCTTGGCCCGCGAGGTGAGGGAGACCACTCACCACGGGCTCACGCGCGGCCCACAGCCACGGCAGGGGAGCCGCCGTACATTGGAGGACATGAACCCCGAGCTGTCGGTCGTCATCCCGATGTACAACGAAGGGGAGGTGCTGCCCCTGCTGGTCGACCGGCTGCGCCCGACGCTCGAGGCCACCGGGTCGACCTACGAGGTCGTGGCGGTGGACGACGGCAGCACCGACCTCACTCCCGCCCTCCTGCAGCGGCTGCTCCGCGAGTGGGACGCCGTCCGGGTGGTCCGCCTGCGGGCCAACGCCGGGCACCAGGCGGCCATCTCGGCCGGGCTCGTCAGCGCCCGGGGCGACTACGTCGTCACCATCGACGCCGACCTGCAGGACCCGCCCGAGGTCATCGGCGAGATGCTGACCCGGGCGAAGGACGATGGGCTCGACGTCGTCTACGGGGTGCGATGCGACCGCTCCACCGACACCGTCTTCAAGCGGGTCAGCGCCCGCGCCTTCTACAGCGTCATCCGGCGGCTGAGCGCCACCGACGCCCAGAGCGACGCCGGCGACTTCCGCCTCATGTCGCGCGCCACGGTGGAGGCCATCACCGTGCTGCCGGAGCACAACCGGGTGCTGCGCTTCATCGTCCCCGCCCTCGGCTTCCCCTCGGGCACGGTGGAGTACCGCCGGGAGGAGCGGGCCGCGGGCGTCTCGAAGTATCCCCTGCTCAAGATGATCAAGCTCTCGGTCGACTCGGTCACCGGCTTCTCGATGGCGCCGCTGCGCCTGGCGACGCTGCTCGGCATCGGCGGCGGCATCCTCGCCGTGCTGCTGGGCATCTTCGCCGTCATCGAGAACGCCGCAGGCAAGGCCGTCGCCGGCTGGACGTCGACCGTCGTCATCGTGGCGGCCGTCGGCGCCGCCCAGCTGCTCTGCCTCGGCCTGCTCGGCGAGTACATCGGCCGGATGTACACCCAGATGCAGGGCCGCCCCACGTACTTCATCGCCTACGACTCGCTGCGCGCCTCTGACGGGCGCCGCGGCCCGACCGACACCCCCCTGCCCCCCGTACGACGTGCCGCCGGCGCACCAGTGGTGGCCCGCACGCCCGACGCCCGGCCCCAGCCGGCAGCTGTCGCGCCGTCGGCTCCGGCGACGGGAGCGCCGACCGGGCCGGTCATGTCGTCAGCTCCCCTGGCGAGCGACGATCAGCAGGCTCACACCGGGGAGCTGCTCGACCGCTAGGGGGGTCACGGGTATCGGCGCTTCGCCACAGGCCGCTCTCGGCTCGTCCCCCTACGTGTGGTGACCCAGACGAGCGCGGACCCCCTGGGGATGGCACCGCGGGTGGCGCCCCGGGTCGTTCCCCGGATGCGGAGCCGGTCGCCGTCGGGCAGGGCGCCGTCAGACGCGCACCTGACCGTCACCCTCGACGAGCCACTTGGTCGTCGTCAGCTCGGCCAGCGCCATCGGACCCCGGGCGTGCAGCTTCTGGGTGGAGATGCCGATCTCGGCGCCGAAGCCGAACTCACCGCCGTCGGTGAAGCGGCTCGAGGCGTTGACGACCACGACGGCGGCGTCGACCTCGGCCTGGAAGCGGCGGGCGGCGGCGCGGTCGCGGGTGACGATGACCTCGGTGTGCATGGTGCCGTGGCGGGCGATGTGCTCCATCGCCGTGTCGATGTCAGGCACGACGCGCACCCCGAGGTCGAGGGAGTACCACTCCTTGTCGAAGTCGCCCTCCTCCGCCGTCGTGTGGGCCGCGCCGGCTGCCTCGGCATACGGCGCGACCTCCGGCCCGCTGTGCACGGTGACCCCGGCCGACCCCAGTGCGGCCAGCACCTTGGGCAGGAAGGCCTCGGCGACGCCCTCGTGGACGAGCATCGTCTCGGCGGCGTTGCACACGCTGGTGCGCTGGGTCTTGGAGTTGAGGACGATGGCCAGCGCCTCGTCGAGGTCGGCGCCGGCGTCGACGTAGACGTGGTTGACCCCCGTGCCCGTCTCGATGACGGGGACCGTCGACTCGCGCACCACGGTGGCGATGAGGTCGGCGCCCCCGCGGGGGATGACGAGGTCGACGAGGCCGCGGGCCGTCATGAGCGCGCGCCCGTCGTCGTGACCGCCCTGGTCGAGCAACGAGACCGCGGCGGGGTCGAGCCCCTGGGCGGTGAGGGCCGCGCCCATCGCGTCGACGATCGCGCGGTTGCTCGACCCGGCGGCCGAGCCGCCACGCAGGATGACGGCGTTGCCGCTCTTGAGGGCCAGGGCGGCAGCGTCGACGGTGACGTTGGGTCGGGCCTCGTAGATCATGCCCAGCACGCCCATGGGCACGCGCACCTGGCGGATCTGCAGGCCGTTGGCCAGCGTCGAGCCGCGCACGACCTCACCCACGGGGTCGGGAAGGGAGGCCACATCACGCACGGCGTCGGCGATCGCGGTGATGCGCTGCTCGTCGAGCATGAGGCGGTCGAGTAGCCCGGGGGCCAGGCCCTTGTCGCGCCCCCGGGCCAGATCGACGGCGTTGGCCGTCACGATCTGCGAGGTGGCGACGACAAGCGCGTCGGCGATGGCGAGCAGCAGCTCGTCCTTCGCAGCGCGGGTGAGCTGCGCGAGGCGGCGCGAGGCCGCCTTGGCCGCCGTCGCGACCTGCGCGACCTGGGCCACGACCTCGGGGTCGATGGGACGCGCGGTGGTGGTGTCGGCCATGGTCGCCAGCGTAGGTCAGAAGCCCTGACCACCTCGCACGCTTTCCCGCACTCTCTCGAGCACCCGGAGCGAGCCCGTGACCGACCGCTCCTCGAAGCCGTCGGCGAGCGCCGCCAGGTAGAGGTGGTACGGCGCCTGTCCCCCGTCGGCGGGGTCGGGGAAGACGTCGTGCACCAGCAGCGCACCCCCGACGCGCACATGGTGGGCCCACCCCGCAAAATCCGCCTGCGCGGCCTGCTCGGTGTGCCCACCGTCGACGAAGAGCAGGTCGAGCGGCGTGTGCCACCAGCCGGCGACCACGGCCGAGCGCCCCACGACCGGGGTGACGACGTCGTCGAGCCCGGCCAGTCTCAGGGTGCGGCGCAGGTGGGGCAGGGTGTCGAGCCGGCCGGTCGCGGGGTCGACGAGCGAGGGGTCGTGGTAGTCCCAGCCCACCTGGTGCTCCTCCGAGCCGGTGTGGTGGTCGAGGGTGACGAGGGCCGCGCCGGTCTCTCGGGCGGCGTCGCCGAGCCACACGGTCGACCTGCCGCAGTAGGAGCCGATCTCGAGACCGAGGCGAGGGGCGGGCCCGTCGTACGGTGCGAGGTAGGTGAGCGCCGTGGAGCGCAGCGCCTCGCCCTCGTCGTCGGGCATGAAGCCCGGCACGGCGGCGAGCAGGCTCAGGAGGCCAGGAGACAGGGACACGGGTCGACCTCGGAGGTGGAGAGGGTGGTGAGCGAGGAGAGGAAGGACAGGGACGGCAGGGGGTCGGCGGCGGGCAGCCCGTCGCCGCGGAAGAGACCGGCCGCGGGGGTCGCGCCGCTGATCGCGTCGGCGGCCAGCAGCACCGTGGCGCCGGTCCACGTCGTGCGCTCGACCGGCCACCGCAGCCCGTCGGCGTAGACCAGCCCGGTCCAGTAGGAGCCGTCGTCCTCCCGCAGGTGCTGCATCGAGGCGAGCAGGGCGCGGGCGTCGCCGTGGCGCCCGATCGCCGCTAGGGCGAGCACCAGCTCGGCGGTCTCGCCCCCGGTCACCCACGGGTGGTCGCTGACGCAGTGGACGCCGAGGTCGGCGACGACGAACTCCTGCCACCGCGCGGCCAGGTGCTGGTGCGCCTCGGAGCCCGTGCGAGCTCCGGTGAGCACGGGGTAGTACCAGTCCATCGCGTGGGTCGGCTTGGGAGAGAAGGCCTCTGGATGATCTCGTACGGCGTGCCGCAGCAGGGCGAGCGGGGCCCGCCACTGCGGTCGGGGGTCCTCGACGACGCCGGCGAGGGCCAGGGCGCAGCGCACGCTGAGCTGGATGCTGGAGCAGCCGGTGAGGAACGACTCGTCGCTCGGGCGGCCGTCATCTCCCACCGCCCACGGGATGGAGCCGTCGGACCGCTGCAGGCGCAGCACCGCGTCGATCCCGGCGTCGACGGTCGGCCACATCCGCTCGGCCTGCCCCCGGTCGCCCGTCGCCCGCCAGTGGTGCCACACACCGGTGGCGAGGTAGGCACCGAAGTTGGCGTCGGTGTGTGCGTCGGTGACGGTGTCGCCGTCGTAGGCCATCGCCCAGGTGCCGTCGGGCCGCTGTGCCGAGCGTGACCACTCGTAGGCGGCGACCGCCTCGTCGAGCCGACCGGCGACGGTCAGACCCATCGCGCTCTGCACGTGGTCCCACGGGTCGAGGGGGCCACCGGCATACCAGGGGATCGCACCCGAGGGCAGCTGGGCCGCGACGATGCTCGACGCCGTGAGGGCGGCCTGCTGCGCGGTCAGCGATCCCGCGACGGCGAGAGCCGTCATCCGTCCACCGGCTTGCGGAAGTAGAGGGCGACGCTCTTGCCGATGAGCGGGTCGAGCGAGCGCTCCGCCACGCGGGTGAGGGCGGGCGCCTTCATCATGTCCCACACCAGCATCCGGTGGTAGGCGCGCACGGCGGGGTGTCCGTCGGCGTGCACGCCGACCACGCACTTGAGCCACCAGAACGGCGCATGGAGGGCGTGCGCGTGGTGCTGGTGGGTGAAGACCAGACCGGCGGTCTCGAGCTTGCCGCGCAGCTCGTCGGCGCGGTAGATGCGGATATGGCCGCCCTCGTTGGCGTGGTACTCGTCCGACAGGGCCCAGCAGACCTTCTCGGGCAGCCAGCGGGGCACGGTCACGGCGAGGGTGCCACCGGGGGCGAGGATGCGGGTGAGCTCGGCGATCGCGGCCACGTCACGAGGCACGTGCTCGAGGATCTCGGAGGCCAGCACGACGTCGAAGGTGGCGTCGTCGAAGGGCATCTCGAGCACGTCGCCGACCACGACCTCCCCGGTGCCCCCCGGCGGCACCTCGCCCTCGAGCTCGAGGGCGGCGAACATGCCCTTCACCCCCTCCAGCTCCCCCTCGTCGAGGTCGTATGCCGTCACGCGGGCCCCACGGCGCAGCGCCTCGTAGCTGTGGCGGCCCGCACCCGCCCCGACGTCGATGAAGCGGGTGCCGCGACCCACCCGCAGGCGGTCGAAGTCGACGGTCAGCACGAGGGGACCTCCGGGAAAGGGGTGGGAGCAGAGTAGGCGGGCGAGGGGGTGCGGGAGGTGGGGGCGGGGGCGGGGCGGGCGGAGGCGACGATCGCCTCGTCATACGCGTCGACGGTGCGGCGGGCGACGGACGCCCAGCTGTAG
>JALYVC010000368.1 GCA_030853445.1 Actinomycetota bacterium
GTCGTCGGACCATCGCTGGCGGCCGGGTTCCTCGTCGGCGCGCTGGTGGCCTGGTGGGGCCCGGGCGGGGCGTCGCTGCGCAGGGGGTCGAGGTCGGTC
The DNA here is from genome assembly GCA_030853445.1 of Actinomycetota bacterium. Classification (GTDB taxonomy): domain Bacteria; phylum Actinomycetota; class Actinomycetes; order Actinomycetales; family Dermatophilaceae; genus Lapillicoccus. Next base: position 100 of record JALYVC010000368.1, read on the forward strand.
GTGCGCACCCTGGTGCCTGCTGGGGTCGGCACCGATCTGGTCGTCGGCGGGCTCCTCGCGGGGGCGGTGGTGCTCGGGGGGCTCGCCTTCCTGCACCCGGGCCTGGTGTCCTGGTGGCCGTGGTCGGGCGACCCCCTGGGCGGCCTGATCGCCCGCTGAGGGGATGCCCGAGGAGGCGTTCAGTCTCGCTCAGGTCACGCACAGGTCTCGGAAAGGTCACGCGCCGGCTTGGCATGACGGCCGTGACCCCGTACCGTCGTCTTGTGACCCGGTCGAGAGACCGGGGTCTGGCCCTGTTCGGTTCCGCGACCGAGGGGGCACCAACTCCATGCACATCACCTGCACGCCGTCGCGCCGAGCCTCGCCAGACGGACGTTCCGACCCGGAGATCCCGGGGCACAGGCGAGGACGGGGGACCCACTCCGGAGCTCACTTCGTGGGCTCCACCCCTGGGGAGAAGCCGGTTCGCCGGCCGGGCACCTGACAGCCCGATCCCGACAGCTAACTCCGCAGGCGCACGTCAGGAAGGATCACCATGCAGCACTACTCGTCCAAGCACGCCCTCCCCCGCTCGGTCAGCCGTCGCGTCAAGGCCCGCTTCGCCGGAGTCGGCATCGTCGGCGCCACCGCCATCGTCGGCGGCACCGCCCTCGCCTCCTCGGCCGACGCCGCCTCCGTGTGGGACTCCGTCGCCGCCTGCGAGAGCGGCGGCAACTGGGCCATCAACACCGGCAACGGTTTCTACGGTGGCCTGCAGTTCACCACCTCGACGTGGCTCGGCTACGGCGGCGGCGCCTACGCCCCGCGCGCCGACCTCGCGTCGAAGTCCGCGCAGATCACGATCGCTCAGCGCACCCTGGCCGGCCAGGGCCCCGGCGCCTGGCCGGTGTGCTCGGTCAAGGCCGGCCTGAGCAAGAGCAACGGTGGAGCGTCCTCGGCCGCCACCTCCGCTGCTCCGGCCCCGGTCCGAGCCGCCGCTCCGTCGGCGTCGCGGTCCGTCACCCGGTCTCCGGTCTCGGTTGCCCACAAGGCGACGACGGCGCCGGCCCGCACTGCGGCCCCGACCTCGTCGGCCCCGACCACGACGGCCAAGCCCGGCAAGGCCTTCACCGTCAAGGCCGGAGACACGCTGAGCAAGCTCGCGGCGAGCAACAAGGTCGCCGGTGGCTGGATGACCCTCTGGGCAGTCAACGCCAAGACGGTCAGCAACCCCAACCTGATCTTCGTGGGGCAGCAGCTGCACCTCCCGGCCTGAGCCCGGACATGTGACGCCCGGGTGACCGACCGCCACACTGCACGACCGGTATGACGAGAGGGCCCCGCAGACGACCTGCCTGCGGGGCCCTCCCGGCTGCCCGGTGACGCCCAACGCCCCGACAAGGGGGCTTGTGCACCCCGAGAGTCGGACGCACGGAGTGGGGCGCCCGAGGTCCGGTGGACCGAGGCGAGCCGGCGGTGTGATCTGGGACAGCTCGATTGGCTACCCTCGTGCTGTCGCGTCACGTCGGTGGCGCGACCCAGGTCGCCGTACGACGTGTCGTGCGAGTGGCTGGCCGGCGTGGCGCAACTGGTAGCGCACCTGTCTTGTAAACAGGGGGTTAGGGGTTCGAGTCCCCTCGTCGGCTCCACCTCTGACCGGCCGCTTTAGGCCCCTGACCTGCAGTGATGTGTCTCGAGAGCATGGTCCAGCGGTCGTCAGGTCTAGACACGGATGGGCAGGAAAGTACACTCGGATCGCACGCGCATCGCACGCGCATCGCACGAAACCAGCGGGCGATCGGAGGGGTTGTGGCGGGAACGGCGCGTCATCGCGGGTTCGGGTACGTGCGCCGGCTGCCCTCCAAGCGATGGCAGGCGAGCTACATCGGCCCCGATCTCGCTCGGCACTTCGCGCCGAGCACCTACGCCAGCAAGGGTGACGCCGAGGCCTGGCTGGGAGCCGAGCGAGGCCGGATCAGTGCCGACTCCTGGGCGCCGCCCGGGTCCCGACGGCCGGAGTCGCCCGTAGTGACGTTCGAGGCGTTCGCTGCCGAGTGGGTGGCCAACCGTCCCCTCAAGCCGCGGACCCGTGAGGGCTACAACCATCTGCTGCGCGGCTATCTGGTTCCGGCCTTCGGGGCGGCCCCGATGACGACGATCAGCCCGACCATCGTCCGACGCTGGTGGCGGGGGATGGACCCGACGACCCCGACGATCAATGCCCGGGCCTACGCCCTGCTGAGGGCGATCTTCTCGACCGCGGTGGAGGAGGAGGTGGTGGCCAGCAGCCCCTGCCGGATCCGGGGGGCAAGCATCTCGCCTCGAGTCGTGGAGATCCGCCCGGCCACCGTTGCCGAGCTCGAGACCATCGTGG
>JALYVC010000396.1 GCA_030853445.1 Actinomycetota bacterium
ACGCAGCGTCAAGTCCGTCAGTGGGCCGTGACCGGCAGGTGCAGCGGCCCCCGGATCGTCGTCGACCCGCGCATCGTGACCGCCCCCGCCCGCCGCAGCCCCGGCATCCGCTCGGCCAGCACGCGCAGGGCGACGGTCGCCTCCAGCCGGGCCAGCGGGGCGCCGATGCAGTAGTGCACGCCACTGGAGAAGGCCAGGTGCTCGACCCCCGGGGTGCGGGTGACGTCGAAGCGGTTCGGCTCCTCGTAGACCTCGGGGTCGCGACCCGCGGCGGCGAGGAGGGTGACGACCCACTGCTGCTTGCGCACCGAGGTGCCGGCGATCTCGGTGTCCTCGAAGGCGACTCGCCCCGTCTCCTGCACCGGCGGGAGGTAGCGCAACGTCTCCTCGACGCTCGAGCCGGCCAGCCGCGGGTCGTCGACGAGGGTCTGCCACTGGTCGGGGTGGTCGCTGAGCGCGATGACGGCGTTGCCGATGAGGTTGACCGTCGTCTCGAAGCCGGCGACCAGTAGCAGCTGACACATGGGCGTCAGCTCGTGGGGGCGGATCCTGTCGCCGCGCTGCGCCACCAGCGTGCTCACGAGGTCGTCGCGCGGCTCACGCTCGCGCAGCGCGAAGAGCGAGGTGAAGATGGCTTCCAGCGCCGTGTTGGCCGCGATCACCTCGCGGGCGTGGCGCAGCGAGTTGAGCCCGTCGAGCGCACTGGCGATGGCGGCCCCGTAGCGCTGGAAGTCGGCCTCGTGCTCGTTGGGCACCCCCATCATCTCGGAGATGACGGCGATCGGGAGCGGCGCCGCGAGGTCCGTGACGAGGTCGAAGTGGCCTCGCTCCTCGGCCCGGTCGACGAGCTGGTGCACGGTCTTCTCGATCATGGTGTCATAGGTGTGCATCATCTTCGGGCTGAAAGCCGGCATGGCCAGGCGTCGCAGCCGGCCGTGGTCCGGGGGGTTGAGGCCGAGGAAGCTCAGGTCGATGTCGCGGCTGACCCCACCCTGGACGATGTCGAGCTCGGGGTCGCGCACCCCGAAGATGCGGCTGCGCAGCACCTGGTTGCTCACCTTGTGGCTGGTCGTGACCCAGTTGCCCATCCTGGTGCGCACCATGGGGCCCTGGGCCCGGATGCTCTCGTAGACGGCATACCGGTCGTGGCGGCCCTCCTTCAGTCGGGTGCGAGCCAGGCCGTCGCCCCTCACCCGGCCGTTGAACCACTGCAACCCTCGGTCGCGGTAGAGGGTGCCGGCGAACACCGCGGCCTGGCGGGCCTGCGTAGCGGTGGGCAACGCGCTCATGGGCAAGCTCCTGTCCGGCGGATGCCGGTGGGGTGATGGTCCACACCGTAGGCCGACGCTCGGCCGGCGAACAAGGGGCTCACCCAGGCTCCCGTATGAAGCCCCGTTGTCACCGCTCGCCGCTAGCGTCAGCCCGTGCTCACCACCGTCGCCGTCTCGGGCTACCGCTCCCTGCGGGAGCTCGTCGTGCCGCTGCACGGTCTCGACGTCGTCACCGGGGCCAACGGCAGCGGCAAGTCCAGCCTCTACCGGGCGCTGCGGCTGCTCGCCGACTGCGGCGGTGGCCGGGTCATCGGCTCACTGGCCCGCGAGGGCGGGCTGCAGTCAGCCCTCTGGGCCGGACCCGCGACGCTGGGCGGCTCCCGCCGCGAGGGGTATGCGGTGCAGGGCACCGTGCGGAAGGGCCCGATCAGCCTGCGGCTGGGGTTCGCTGCCTCCAGCGGTTTCGGCTATCTCGTCGACCTCGGGCTCCCGCAGCCGATCCCCTCAGACCCGTCGGCCTTCGACCGCGATCCGGTCATCAAGCGCGAGGTCGTCTTCAGCGGCGCGGTGGCCAGGCCCGGCTCGGTGCTGGTCGCCCGCAGCGGGCCATCGGCCCGTAGCCGTGACGGCCGCGGTTGGGTCGAGCTCACCCGCTCGCTGCAGACCCACGAGAGCATGCTCACCGAGCTCGCCGACCCCGACCGGGCGCCCGAGCTGCTCGCGGTCCGTGAGCAGCTGCGGGGCTGGAGGTTCTACGACGGCTTCCGCACCGACGCCGGCGCGCCGGCCCGGCAGCCCCAGGTGGGCACCCGCACGCCGGTCCTCGGCCACGACGGCGCCGACCTGGCCGCGGCCCTCCAGACCATCCGTGAGGTCGGAGACCACCGCGCCCTCGACACGGCCGTCGCAGACGCCTTCGACGGGGCCCGGGTCGACGTCACCGTGGCCGCCGGACGGTTCGACATCGCCCTGTCCCAACCGGGCATGCTGCGACCGCTCGCCGCCGCCGAGCTGAGCGACGGCACCTTGCGCTACCTGCTGCTCGTCGCCGCCCTCCTCACGCCGCGGCCGCCGCGGCTGATGGTGCTCAACGAACCGGAGACGAGCCTGCACCCCGACCTGCTCGCCCCGCTCGCACGGCTGATCAAACAGGCGGCAGAGTCGACCCAGGTCGTCGTCGTGTCGCACGCAGCTGCGCTGATCTCGGCGCTCGCGCCGCGAGATGCGGGTGAGGACGACGAGCACGAGGCGCACGACCTCGACGCAGGCAGGGCCGAGGCCTACGGCGTGCGCCTGGCCAAGGACCTGGGTGAGACCCGGGTCGAGGGTCAGGGGCTGCTCACCACCCCCGCCTGGCACTGGGGGTCGAGGTGAGCTCAGACCGAGTCGGGATGCCGCCGCCCGACCAGCACCGAGAGGCCGGCGATGCCGAGCCCCAGCACGGCGAGCCCGGCGCCGATGCGGCTCGGCCACTCGTAGCCGAAGCCAGCGGCGAGCACGATGCTGCCGAGCCATGCCCCGAGGGCGTTGGCGATGTTGAGGGTCGAGTGGTTGAGGGCGGCCGCCAGCGACTGACCGTCACGAGCGACGTCCATCAGGCGGGTCTGCAGCAGCGGCACGAGCACCGAGGGCAGGAAGCCGAGGAGCACAGCGAAGAGGACGGCCAGCGCCTTGACGTGCACGGCGAGGCCGAAGAGGGCGAGGGCGACGGCGATCAACCCCATCGAGATCACCATCATGCGCATGATCCCGTAGCGGGCGACCCGCCCGGCGACGACCATGCCCGCGACCTGCCCGATGCCGTAGAGCCCGAGGATGACGGGCACCAACCCCAAGGGGAAGCCGGCCAGCTCGGTCATCGTGGGGGTGATGTAGGCGTAGGTGGCGAACATGCCGCCGAAGCCGACTGTGCCGAGCAGCAGCGCGAGCCAGACCTGCAGACGGGTGAGCGCCTTGAGCTCGCTGCGCATCGACTCCAGGCCGGTCACCGGCTGATGCGGGATCCACAGCGCGACGGCCACCATGGTCAGTCCGCCGATGATCCCGACGACCCAGTAGGGCACCTGCCAGCCGAGCCCCTGACCGAGCACGGTGGTCAGCGGCACGCCGAGCACGTTGGCCACGCCGAGCCCGATCAGCATCAGCGCCACGGCCTGGGTGCGCTTCTCCTTCGGCACGAGGCTGGCGGCCACGACGGCACCGATGCCGAAGAACGCCCCGTGCGGCAGTCCGGAGAGGAACCGGGCGCCCATGAGCTGCCAGTAGGTGGAGGCGAAGCCGGACGCGGTGTTGGCCACCGCGAAGAAGCCCATCAGCCCGAAGAGGACGAGCTTGCGCGGGACCTTGGCGAAGGGCACGGCGATCAGGGGCGCACCCACCACCACCCCCGCGGCGTACGACGACACGTAGTGACCGGCGGTGGGGATGTCGACGCCCGTGCCGGCGGCCACCTGCGGCAGCAGGCCCATCGTCACGAACTCCGTCGTCCCGATGGCGAAGCCACCCGTCGCGAGCGCGAGGAGGGCCAGGCGCACGCGGGACGAGGAGACCTCGACGAGAGCGGGCTGGCCGCCCTGCGGCGGATCAGGGCGCAAGACGACGTGGGCAGCTGCCGGCTGGTCACGCCGGGCAGGCGTCTGCACGGTGTCGGTCATGGGGGTCGTCCTCGAGGGGTCAGGGCAGGTCGATGCAGGTCGATGCAGATCGATGCGAGGGTGCGGGGGCTGCGGAGGGGGTGCAGCTGAGGTGCCGGGTCTGCGCTGACCGAGACGATGTGCACGATGTTACGCGCCCCCTGCCGCGCCTCCGCCCGGAGAGCGTCCGCGCACCCTGGGGCCGCGGGCGATACGGTGCCGTACATGGTCGAGGGTTTCGCGGGCCGGATGCGCCGCATGCTCAAGGGGATGCACCGTCCCCCGGAGCCGGAGCCGGAGCCGGGCGCGGGCCGGCAGGCGGGTCACGCG
>JALYVC010000405.1 GCA_030853445.1 Actinomycetota bacterium
GGGTGTGGCTCGGCGCGTGGCGGGGCCGGTCGCTGCGCGCCCTGCGCCCGGCCCTGCGCGGCTTCGGCCGCTCCCCCGTCCAGCCCCCCACGGACCCGGAAAAGGGCACGTGGGGCGCAACCAGCGGTCCTGGGCAGCAACGAGGAGGCGTTCCCGCCGGCCGTCCGGCAGCCCTAGGCTGCTGACATGGCGCACGAACGCGAGATCCTCACCTGGGACGGCTTCGGGGAGGCGACCCGCGACCTCGCCCAGCAGGTCGTCGACGACTGGCGACCCGACATGATCCTGTCGATCGCCCGGGGAGGGCTGCTCATCGGCGGCGCCCTCGGATACGCCCTCGGCATCAAGAACACCTACACGATGAACGTCGAGTTCTACACCGGCGTCGACGAGCGGCTCGAGGTGCCGCGGATCCTTCCGCCCGCACCCGACTTCGTCGACCTCGGTGACGCCCGGGTGCTGGTGGCCGACGACGTCGCCGACACCGGGCACACCCTGCGCTCGGTGCAGGACTTCGTGGCGGGCAAGGTCGGTGAGGTGCGCACCGCCGTCATCTACGAGAAGCCCCACTCGGTCGTGCGGTGCGACTACGTGTGGCGGCGCACCGACCGGTGGATCAACTTCCCGTGGAGCACCCTGGCACCGGTGACCGCCGACGGCGCCCCGGCGCTCGACATCGTGCTCGACGCCTGAGCCGACACATCAGCCTTCAGTCGTCGGGCCACTCCAGCCGCTTCGCCAGCAGCACCTCGAGCGCCACCGAGTCCCCGTCGCGACCCCCCTTGCCCGTCTGCAGGGGTGGCGGGGTGGGCTCGACGGCGATGGTCCGCCAGCGCCCGAACCGCACCGGTGCGACCACGAGCTGGTAGTAGCGCCCGTCCACGTCGACCCCGAGGGCGAGGTCGCGGCGCAGGAACCATCCCGTCACCCCGGTCCGGTAGCGGCCGCGGCCGGACCACGGCCGTGCCGTCAGCTCCTGTGTCGCCATCCCCACCCGCGTCGCCTGCTCGACGAAGCGGTCGAGCAGCACCTGCGCGCGCACCGACTCCTGCTCGTCACGTCGCCGCTGTGCCGCCACGTGGTAGTCGGCCTGCTGGGCCCGCTCGGCCCGCCGCGCCTGCGCTTCGTCGTCCACCGCCCCACCCTGTCACGGCCGGCCCCCCCACACCCGTATGCCACCCACCCCGGTGGGGTGGGCGGCATACGGGCCGTGCGTGGTCGAGCGGCGGGGTCAGCCGCCGACGCGGAAGCGGGCGAAGCCGGTGGCCTCGGCGCCGGCCTCCTTCAGCACCTGCGCGACGGTCTTCTTCGGGTCCTTGGCGAACGACTGCTCGGTGAGGACGTTCTCCTTGAAGAAGCCGTTGACCCGCCCATCGACGATGCGCGAGAGAGCAGCCTCGGGCTTGCCCTCCTCCTTGGCCGTGGCCTCGGCGACGCGACGCTCGTTCTCGACCGTCTCGGCCGGCACCTCGTCGCGGTTGAGGACGGTTGGGGAGAAGGCCGCGACGTGCATGGCGATGTCACGGGCGACGGTGTGGTCGCCACCCTCGGTGGCCACGAGGACACCGATCTGCGCGGGCAGGTCAGGGCTGGTCTTGTGCAGGTAGGACACGACGTTGGGCGCCTCGAGGCGCACGAGCCGCTTGACCTCGATCTTCTCGCCGATGGTCGCGTTGGCCTCGTCGATGCGCTGCTGGACCGTGCGTCCGGCCTCGAGCTCGCTGGCGAGCAGCTCTTGCGCCGAGGTGGCCTTGACGGCCACGGCCTGGGCGAGGACCTCGTCGGCGAGCGCGACGAACGGCGCGCTCTTGGCGACGAAGTCGGTCTCACAGAGGAGCTCGACGAGGGTGCCGACGCCGTCGCCGGCCTGGGCGACGACGACGCCGTTGGAGGTCGTGCGGCCCTCGCGCTTGCTCACGCCCTTCTGGCCCTTGATCCGCAGGATCTCGATGGCCTTGGCCTGCTCGCCGTCGGCCTCGTCGAGGGCCTTCTTGACGTCGAGCATTCCGGCGCCGGTCTGCTCGCGTAGCGCCTTGATGTCAGCGGCGGTGTAGTTCGCCATAGGTAGTTCTCGCTCTTCTCGCTCGAAAAGTGGTGAAGGAGGGGGCATGAACAGACCCCTGTCAGGCGCCGGTTGACCGAGGCGCCCGACAGGGGATCTGGGTCAGGCGTTGGTGGTCTCCGCAGCAGGCGCGTCGGCCGTCTCGGCGGCCGGCTCGGCCGTCTCGGTGGACTCGGCGACCGGAGCAGCCTCGACGGGAGCAGCCTCGGCCGGAGCAGTCTCGACGGGAGCAGCCTCAGCCGGAGCAGCCTCGACCGGAGCAGCCTCGACCGGAGCAGCCTCGGCAGCCGGAGCCGCAGCGGCGTCAGCCTCGGCGTAGAGCTCGCGCTCCCACTCGGCCAGCGGCTCGGCCGCAGTGGCCTCGCCACCGGTGCTGCCACCGGCACGGGCCACGAGACCCTCGGCGACCGCGTCGGCGATGACCCGGGTCAGCAGGGTGACGGAGCGGATGGCGTCGTCGTTGCCGGGGATCTTGTAGTCGACCTCGTCAGGGTCACAGTTCGTGTCGAGGATCGCGATCACCGGCAGGCCGAGCTTGCGTGCCTCGTCGACGGCGAGGTGCTCCTTCTTGGTGTCGACGATCCACACGGCGGAGGGCACCTTCGACATGTTGCGGATACCGCCGAGGGTGCGCTCGAGCTTGATCCGCTCGCGGCTGAGGATGAGGAGCTCCTTCTTGGTGCGGCCGGCGGCCGCGACCTCGTCGGAGTTGATCTCCTCGAGCTCCTTCAGGCGGGTGAGGCGCTTGGAGATGGTGTTGAAGTTGGTGAGCATGCCACCGAGCCAGCGGTGGTTGACGTACGGCATCCCGACGCGCGTCGCCTGGTCGGCGATGGGCTCCTGGGCCTGCTTCTTCGTGCCGACGAACAGGATGGTGCCACCGTGGGCGACCGTCTCCTTGACGAACTCGAAGGCGTTGTTGATGTAGGTCAACGACTGCTGCAGGTCGATGATGTAGATGCCGTTGCGCTCGGTCATGATGAAGCGCTTCATCTTCGGGTTCCAGCGACGGGTCTGGTGCCCGAAGTGGACGCCGCTCTCGAGGAGCTGGCGCATGGTGACGACGGCCATGCCGTGGTCCCTTCCGTAGTGGTGGTGGTTGTCCTCGGGAGCGGCCTGCGGCGCACTCCCGTCCTGGCATCACGACGCACCTCGCCGACGAGCAGGATGAGGACCACCCTGCACACCGGACCAACCGCGGTGCGCGCCGCTTCGGAGAGTGCTCTCGGGGAGGATGACCTCCACGGGAGCGGCCTCGTCAGACGGACCTGATGCGCGAATTCGGCCCCAGCTGCGAACAGACGGGTGCCGTGCCCCCCATGGTACGGCGTGGGGGGTGCAGGCCGAAATCGTGGTCGGGCCCCGGTCCCGCCACGCCCGCCGGTTAGGGTCGAGGCATGGATACGTGGTGGTCGGTGACCCCGGCCCTGCTCGTCCTGGTCGGCCTGGTGCTGGTGCCCGGACTGGCCATGGCCTACGCCATCGGCCTGCGCGGGCTCGTCGGGTGGGGCCTGGCTCCCGCCCTCGGCCTCACCGTGCTCGGGGTCAGCCCCATCGCCGCCCACCTGCTGGCGGTGCCGTGGTCGCTCGGGGTCTGGGTGACCGGAGCGGTGGCGTTCGTGCTGCTCGCCGCCTTCGTCGGAATGGGCCTGCGGCTGTGGTGGCAGGCCGCGCGCCGCCCCCGCCCCCCCAAGGCGCACCTCGACTCCCCGGCCACGCTCGGGCTGGGCGTGCTCGGCGTCCTGCTCGGCACGACCCTGACCCTGTGGGCCGTCCTGCCCGGTATCGGCCACCCGGGCGAGCTCGTCGACAGCACCGACGTCGTGGCCCACCTCAACCGGCTGCGGGCCTTCGTCGACAGCGGCTCCTTCTCGTCGTTCGGGCCCCCGAGCGCCTACCCCAGCGGCTTCCACGACCTCGCGGGCACGGCCATGCTCGCGGTGCCGGGTCTCGGCCTCACCACCGCGGCCAACCTCACCGCCGTCGTGGCCGCCTGCGTCATCTGGCCGCTGGGTGCGGTGGCCCTCGCCCGCCAGGCGCTCGGTCGACGACCGGTCGTGCTTCTCGCCGCGGGCCTCGTCAGCGCCGGCCTGACCCTCTTCCCTTACCTGCTGCTCGGGTGGGGCGTGCTCTGGCCCAACCTGCTCGGCACCGCGCTGCTGCCTGGAGTGCTGGGCCCCGCCCTCATCGCCACGCGCACCATCGACGGACCCGGCACCGGCGCCTCCACGGCCCAGCGCACGACGCTCGGCGCCGCGACCCTGCTCGCACTGCCCGGACTGACCCTCGCCCACCCCAACGCGCTGGTGTCTCTCGGGATGCTCGTGGTGGTCGGCTCCGTGACGACCTTGACCGTGCGGGCTGCGGCCATGACCGGCCGCGCACGCCGACGGGCTGCGGTCTGGGCGCTGTCCCTGCTGCTGGTGAGCGTGGCGGGCCTGCTCGCCGTGCCCCGTCTCTCCCGTCAGGTCGCCGACACGGCCAGCTACGACTGGGCCGGCGGGGTGCCCCTCACGCAGGCCCTGCAGGAAGTGGTCCTGCTCGGGCTGCAGCTGCGCGCCCAGCCGGTCCTCGTGCTCGTCGCCCTGGTAGGCCTCGCCGTCTGCGCCCGTCGACGTCGCCTGCGCTGGGTGGTGGCGGTGTGGGCCTTCTGCGTGCTGCTGTTCGTCCTGGCAGCCACGAGCCGCTCGCCGCTGGGGGTGCTGCTGACGGGTTACTGGTACAACGACAAGGTCCGGCTCGCCTCACTGGCCGCCGTGCCGATCCTCCTGCTCGTCACGGCCGGCGTGGCCACCTTGGCCCACCTGCTCTCGCGCGCCCTCACCCGGGTCGGCCCCTGGGCCGTGGGCGCCGGCCCGGCGGTCCGCAGACGACGGGCCGTGGCCACGAGCACAGCCCTCCTGCTCCTCGTCGCGGGCACCGTGGGGCTGGCCCACGCCGACACGACACGCATCGTCGACCGCTACTACCACCCGCTCGAGACCGCGCACACCCTGCTCACCCCGATCGAGGCCGCCGAGCTGACCGACCTCGCCCGTCAGATCCCGGCCGGGGTCGTGACGGCTGACGTGCCGGCCAACGGGTCGGGTCTGCTCTACGCCCTCACCGGTCGAGAGGTGCTCTACACCTCGCTGCTGCTCGACCCCGACGAGGACCGGCAGGTCGTGGCCGAGCACCTCTCCGAGGTCACCACCCGTCCTGACGTCTGCGACGCGGCGCGGCGCCTCAACGTGCAGTACGCCGTGACCGGGACCGTGCGCTACTGGCTCAGTCTCGACGACCGCACGCTGGGGATCAGCTCGATCACGTCGGCCACCCCTGGCTTCAGCCTGGTCGCCGAGTCCGGTCGCTACCGGCTCTGGCGCATCGACGCCTGCGGCTTCGGGTCAGACGCCACCTCCACCGGCTGACCGACCCCTGGTGAAGGGGTCGACCGGCCCGACGGGCTCGAGAGGCACCACGGCGCCGGGCCTGTGCCGCCGCCGCAGCAGCGGCTTCTCGACGAGGAACCAGCTGGCCACGGCCAGCGGGAAGGTCACAGTCGCCACCACGAGCACGAAGATCGGCAGTGGTGCCCGTACCAACGCCGTCAGGGCGAGCAGCTGCTGCACGGGGAAGGCGTAGATGTAGACGCCGTACGAGATGTCGTCGTGCAGGTGCCACCTGGGCGCCCGCAGACAGGCCCCGAGGCCCAAGATCGCGTAGGCGAGCAGCAGCGCGCCGGGCACGCGGTAGCTGGGTAGCCACAAGCAGGCGAGGAAGGCCATGGCGGCGACCCCCACCAGCAGCGGGCTCACCGGGATGCGGTCGCGCAGGGCGAAGAGGAGCATGCCGGCGGTGAACATCGTCGTGAGCCGGGCCAGCTCGGTGGGAGCGACGCCGGGCAACACCCCGAGCGCCACGATCACCGAGAGACCCGTTGCCACCACGAAGACGACCACCGACGTGAGCGGACGCCGCAGCAGCCCGAGAACGCCCAGCAGGAGCACCCCCAGGTAGCAGCCGACCTCCCACTGGAGGGTCCAGATCGAGCCGTTCCAGGCGCCCGGGTAGGGCACGGCTGACGGCGTGCCTGCGATGTCGACCTGGAAGAGCGCGAGCCCGGCGTTGGAGAGGACGTACGTCACCGCCGAGCGCAGGTAGGTCAGCGGGGCGACCCGCTGGCCGGCCAGCAGCAGCCCGAGCGGCGCGACCGCCGCAGCGGTCACCGTGAGACAGACCAGGTAGGCCGGCAGGATCCGCAGGACCCGTGAGCGCACGAAGGCCGCGAGTTCGGGGCGGCGCACCCAGCTGCCGGCGATGAGGAAGCCCGACAACGCGAAGAACCCGTCGACCGGCCCGTCGGCCAGCAGGTGGGCCAGCTGGTCGGTCACCGGTCCGGCGCGGAAATGGCGCCCGGTCAGCGGGTAGCTGTGCCAGAGGAGGACCGACGACGCGAGGACCAGGCGCAGCGCGTTGAGCCCGTTGGCTCGGGGGTCGAGCACCTGTCCGAGCACGGGCAGGCCGCCCACCCGGGTCGGGTGCTCGACGCCTTCCCCACGCCGCGCACCCGTGGGGACCGGCGACCGCGGGGCACCCCGCGCCGACCGGGCGCCCGCGGCCGCACGGGCGGACACGAACCAGGCGACCCCGCACACGAGCAGGGCCGCGAACCACGCGACATCGACAGGCCCGATGGGCTGCACCGTTCGCCCACCTCCGGGGACCACGGTAGCCGAGGTGGAGCGCCCGGGCGCGCACGTGCGCCCGCGTGGGGCCGGATCGGCGCGTGGGGCCGGATCGGCAGGGCGCCCGGAACCGTCCTAGGGTGACGAGCATGCCCGCAGAGCCCCTCACCCCCACAGGTGCCACCAACCCGCTGGTGACGCGGATGCGGTCGTTCGGCACGACGATCTTCGCCGAGATGTCGGCGCTGGCCGTGGAGACCGGCGCCATCAACCTGGGACAGGGCTTCCCCGACACCGACGGCCCCCCCGAGATGCTGGCCGCCGCGGTGGCGGCGATAGAGGGCGGTCGCAACCAGTACCCCCCGGGGCCGGGGGTGCCAGAGCTGCTCGAGGCCGTGGCCGAGCACCAGCAGCGGTTCTACGGCATCGATCTCGACCCTCGGCGTGAGGTCCTCGTCACGGCCGGAGCCACGGAGGGCATCGCCGCGGTCGTGCTCGGCCTGTGCGAGCCGGGTGACGAGGTCGTCACCTTCGAGCCCTACTACGACTCCTATGCAGCGACCATCGCGCTGGCAGGGGCGACGCGTCGGACATCGGTGCTGCGGTTCCCCGACTTCGCCGTCGACGAGGCGTCGCTGCGGGCCGCCTTCTCCGAGCGCACGCGGCTCGTGCTGCTCAACACGCCGCACAACCCGACGGGCAAGGTCTTCACCCGCGACGAGCTCGAGCTCGTGTGCCGGCTCGCCCGCGAGCACGACGCCTGGGTGGTGACCGACGAGGTCTACGAGCACCTCGTCTTCGACGGTGTGCAGCACGTGCCGGTCGCCACGCTGCCGGGCATGCGGGACCGCACGATCACCATCTCGTCGGCCGGCAAGACGTTCTCGGCCACCGGCTGGAAGGTCGGCTGGGTGAGCGGGCCGGAGCGGGCCGTCACGGCCGCACGCACGGTCAAGCAGTTCCTCACGTACGTCGCTTCCGGTCCCTTCCAGCCCGCAGTGACCACCGCGCTGGGGTTGGGTGACGACGTCTACGCGAGGCTCGCATCGCGGCTGGAGCACGGACGCGACCTGCTCACCGCCGGCCTGGAGGCCGCGGGGCTCACTGTCTCCCGCCCGTCCGGCACGTACTTCGTCATCGCCGACGCTGCACCCCTGGGGGCGACCGACGCACTGGCCTTCTGCCGCGAGCTGCCGGCTCGGTGCGGGGTCGTCGCGGTGCCGGTGTCGGTCTTCCACGACGACCAGGACGCCGCCCGGACCCTCGTGCGGTTCGCGTTCTGCAAACGCGACGAGGTGCTCACCGAGGCCGCTTCACGGCTGGCCGGGCTACGGCGAGGGTAGGAGCCGGGGGCGGCCGGGGCTCAGGGGTGCCGCTCTGGCCTGATGGTCCCCATCCCCCAGCCTGGTGCCGGTCGTCCACAGGCGGGCGGCTCGGCCCTTTCCCCCTCCCGGCCCGACGGACACCCTCGTCCCATGACCACCTGGCGACCCCTACGCAGACTGACCTCCTGTCTCGCCCTGCTGACGGCACTGACCGCGGTCGCGGGCCTGGCCGGTGCCTCCCCACGACTCGCCAGCGCATCGGCTCCCTCGTCGGCCCCGGCCTCCCCCATGGCGCCCCCACCCGGCACCGACGCCTCCCGCCGCTTCCTGCCCGCAGGGTCCTCGCCCACGCGGTGGCCGACCTCGAGGACGGTGGCGTCGAG
>JALYVC010000427.1 GCA_030853445.1 Actinomycetota bacterium
TTCGACGACCACGTCGTCGACCGGGCGGTGAAGGGCCTGGCGCACGCCGCACGCCGCGCCGGGAGCCTCGCCCGCCGCCCCCAGACCGGCCAGCTGCACCAGTACTACGTCCAGAGCGTCGCCGTCCTCGCGGTCGCTGCCGTCCTCCTCGTCCTCGTCAGGTGAACCCGTGCTCTCCGTGATCGTCTTCCTGCCCCTCGCCCTGGCCCTCGGGCTGGCCGTCGCGCCGGTGCCGGCCGCTCTCTCGCGCTGGACCTGGCTGGTGACCTCGGTCGTGGTGCTCGGGCTCGTTGCGGTCGTATGGGGCGGGCGCGACACCGGGGCGAGCGGCCTCACGGCCGAGGCGCAGGTGCCGTGGATCCCGAGCGTCGGGTCGAGCTACCACGTCGGCGTCGACGGGCTCTCGCTGCCGCTCCTGGCGCTCACCGCCGTCGTCTTCGTCGCCGCCGCGATCCACTCGATGCGGCAGGACGACCGCCCCCGCCCGCACGCCGCCCTGTTCCTCTTCCTCGAGAGCACCTGCCTGGGCCTGTTCGTCGCGCAGGACCTCATCCTCTTCTTCGTCTTCTTCGACCTGTCGATCGTGGGCATGTACTTCGCCATCTCGCGGTGGGGCCACGGTGACCGCGCCCGCTCCGCCCTGACGTTCTTCCTCTACACCTTCCTCGGGTCGCTGGCCCTGCTCGCCGGCTTCATCGGCCTCGCTGTCTACGCCCAGCCCCACACCTTCGACATCCCGGCGCTCGTGCAGGCCGCCCCCCTGCAGGCGCACCCGGTCGCGGGAGGGTTCGTGCTCGCGGCGCTGCTGCTGGGGCTCGCGATCAAGACGCCCACCGTCCCCTTCCACACCTGGCTACCACCGGCCCACACCGACGCCCCGACCGTCGGGTCGGTGGTGCTCGCCGGCGTGCTGCTCAAGATGGGCACCTACGGCTTCGTGCGGGTGGCCATGCCGATGCTGCCCGACTCGTGGCGTGCCTGGTCATGGGTGATCATCGTCGTCGGTGTCGTCTCGGTGCTCTACGGCGCGCTCGTCGCCCTCGCCCAGACCGACCTCAAGCGGATGATCGCCTACACCTCGGTCAACCACATGGGCTACGTGGTGCTCGGCGTCGGCGCCGCCGGCCTGCTCGCTCCCAGCGACGCGGCAGCGCGCGAGGCCGCGGTCAACGGAGCGGTCACCCAGATGGTCAGCCACGGCCTGATCACCGGCGCGCTCTTCCTCCTCGTCGGGGTGCTCCACGAGCGTCGGGGCACCTACGCCATGGATGCGTACGGTGGCCTCGCCGGCCCCGCCCCGCGCCTGGCCACGCTCTTCGCCCTCGCCGCGTTCGCCTCCCTCGGGCTGCCCGGCTTCAGCGGCTTCATCGCGGAGTTCCAGGTCTTCACCGGCAGCATCGCCCTCGCCCCCGTGACGGCCGTGGCCCTGCTCGGCATCATCGTGACCGCCGCCCTCTTCCTGCGGGCGCTGCAGCGGGTCTTCACCGGCCCGACGACCGGCAAGGTGCAGGGCTTCACCGACCTGCACACCCACGAATGGCTGCCGGCCGGCCTGCTCGTGGCGCTGGCCGTCGTCGTCGGGATCGTGCCGCGGGTGGTGCTCGACACGATCGCGCCCGCCGCGCGCTCCGTGGTCGAGCTGGTGAGCCGGTGAGGTCGCTGCCATGGAGATGAACAAGAGCGTCGGAGCCCTGCTGCCCGAGCTGTGGCTGTTGGTCGGCTCGCTCGTCGTGCTGCTGTCGGGATCGTTCCTGCCCCGCCGCCGGCTGGGGTGGGTGCGGGCCCTGACTGCCGTCGCACTCCTCGGCAGCGGGGTGAGCGCGGCCGTCGCCCTCGCCGGCCCCGACCAGCTGGTCTACGACAGCACCTTCGCCGTCGACCCGGCCACTGGTGCCGTGCGCCTGATCGCCGTCGTCGCCACCCTGTTCGTCGTCGCCCTCGCCGGCGACGAGCTGCGCGACCACCTGAGGCAGGGCGAGATCTGCGCCCTGCTCCTGCTCGCCACCCTGGGCACAGTCCTCATCGCCGGGGCGCACGACCTGCTCATCGTGGTCACGGGCTTCCTCCTGGCGAGCGTGCCCCTCTACGCGCTGGTCGGTCTGACCCGGTCCGCTGCCGCGGCCGAAGCCGCACTCAAGACCTACTTCTTCGGCTCGCTCTTCGGCATCGTGCTCATGGCTGGGGTCGTGCTCCTCTACGGCCTGGGGGGCGAGACGTCATACACCGTGCTCACCTCCTCGCTCACGGGCGCGCCCCAGGGGCCGCTGACGGTCGCCACGGTCGGGGTCGTCGGGGGCTTGATGTTCAAGGCCGGTGCGGTGCCCGGTCACTTCTGGGTACCTGACGCAACGCAAGGGTCGTCGTCCTTCGCGGCATCCTTCCTCACCACCGTCCCCAAGCTCGGCGCCCTCGTCGCGGTCTACCGGCTTGTCGTGATGCTGCCTCCCGAATCCCGCGCGCCCCTGCTCGTCGGGATCCTCGCCGTGGTCAGCATGACCCTGGGCAACCTCGCTGCCTTCGGTCAGGACGACCCGCGACGCCTGCTCGGGTGGTCGACCGTCAGCCAGGTTGGCTACCTCCTGGTGCCGGTCGCCGTCGCCGGGCGGACTCCCCTCGCGCTGGGCTCGCTGCTGGTCTACCTCGCCGGCTACGCACTGACCAACATCACCGCCTTCGCCGTCGTCGCCGCGCTGCCAGAGCGACGCACCCTCGCGTCATACACCGGCCTTGCCTCCACCCGCCCATGGCTCGCCGGCGCCCTCGTCGTCAGCCTCCTCGGCCTGGTCGGCACGCCGCCCACAGCCGTCTTCGCCGGCAAGCTCGCCATCGCCACAGCCGCCTGGGAGGGTGGCGCCGCCTGGCTGACCGCAGCCGTGCTGGTCAACTCCCTCCTCAGCCTCTTCTACTACCTGCGCTGGATCGCCCCACTGATGCGCAGCGCGGACCCTCCCGGTGAGCAGCCCCTGGGGACCCGCAGGCTCATTCGCACATCTGCGGCCCGGACCTCCGGGCTGAAGGTGGCCACCGTTGGCGCAGCGGGCAGCCTCGCCCTCGGCATACTGTCAGGCACCGTGTGGGAGGTGGTGACGGGCGCAGTGATGCGCTGACCGCCCGATGGGCCGGTCCCTGCCACCACGGTTGATGCCACGTCGAGAGCTGGAACCACGACCCCTTGGTCGTGACCCCCAAGACGACGTCCTCCAGGCATCGAGGGCCTTGTCGCGGTGGTGCTGTCGCAGCAGGTGACGGTAGGCGGCGATACCTGGGGCGCTATGACGACGGCGCACGCACATGGCCATTCCTTCGTCAGTCGATTTGGTATACCGACCAAGAATCTCGGAGATGGAAGAATGGACGTCGTGGCCCAGCCGAATCAGTTCCAGTCGAGACAGGTCGAGCCGGATGAGACCGAGTCCGAGTCCGTGCGCGCAACCCGCCGGATCCGCGACGACATCATGGACGGGGCCCGGCCGCCGGGCAGCAAGCTCATCGAACGCGACCTTGCCGCCGACCTCGGCATGAGCCGGGTGCCGGTGCGTGAGGCTCTGAAGACGCTGATCGCAGAGGGGCTGGTGACCCCCCGCCCGCGCACCTGGGCCACCGTGCGTGAGTTCACCCCCGCTGATGTGGCCGACCTCAACGAAGTGCGGTCCGCGCTGGAAGTCCTGACGTTTCGCCTGGCGGCCAACCGGCACTCCCGCGCTGGCCTGCACCGTTTGAGGGAGGCCCTGGACGCCGAGCATGTCGCTGCCCGCTCGGGCGACAGCCAGCTTGCACGCCGTGCGGCTGCGGACTTCCACGAGGTCGTCCCGACGCTCGCCGGGAACGAGCTCTTGCTCGAGCTCGACGTCATGCTTCGCAGCCGCATGCGCTGGCTGCTCGTCCAGCACGAGAACATTGACCAGGTGACAGCCGAGCACGAGGCCCTCTACGACGCCATCGCCGTGCGCGATGTCGGCCGGGTGAGCACGCTGATCCTGGCCCACATGGGCAACATCCGCTACCTGGACGACCCCACCTGGCGCGACGACGACCCGGCGCTGCGGGCTTCTTCTGACCGGTGACGCATCGGCCCTCAGACGAGGACTATGCCCCCGTCGACCTCGGGGCGGATCTCCGTCCCGACATTGCGGGCGAGCAGGTCGTCGAGGCGGTCGAGCGGCCCGATCAGGGCACGGCCACCTGCACGACAGACGCGGACGGCGGCATCGACCTTGGGCTGCATAGAGCCTTCCGCGAAGGTGAGCTCCGATATGGCGTCCGCCGAGGCGGTGAGGATGTCGCGCTGGTCCGGGGTGCCCCAGTTCTCGCTGACGTAGTCGCCGTCTGTCAGCATGATGAGGATGTCGGCCTTGAGCTCGGCCGCGAGGGCCGCGCTGGCGAGGTCCTTGTCGACGACCGCCTGCATGCCGGTCTGCCGGCCGCCCTTGGAGTCGGTCTTGATCGGCACGCCACCGCCACCGACGCACACAACGAGGCGACCGGTCGAGAGTAGCTCGGCCACGAGCGGTGCCTGCATGATCCGAAGAGGCTGCGGAGAGGGCACGACGCGGCGGAAGGAGTTGCCGTCGCGCGCGATCGTCCAACGGTACTCGGCGGCCGCCTCCGCGGCGTCCTGGGCGGAGTACTGCGGGCCGATGAGCTTGGTCGGGTGCTCGAAGGCCGGGTCGTTTTCGTCGACGACCGTCGTGGTGATGATGCCGGCAACCTCGCGCTCGCCCTGCAGTGCGTTGGAGAGCTCCTGCTGCACGACGTACCCAATCATTCCCTGCGTCTCCGCGCCGAGGATGTCCAGCGGGTAGGCGGCCACGTCCTGGTAGGCCAGGTTCTGCAAAGCGAGCAGACCGACCTGGGGTCCGTTGCCGTGCGTGATGACGAGCTCGTGCTCGCGTGCCAGTCCCGCCAGCGCTTGGCACGTCGAGCGTACGTTCGCGCGCAGCCGGTCCGCGGTCATGGGCTCTCCGCGTCGGGCGAGGGCATTGCCGCCCAGGGCAACGACAAGTCGCATCCTCGTTCTCCTCCGTCTTGAAGTGACACGGTGGCCACCAGTCCCACGATGGTATACCATTCTGGAGATGAGCGTCCCACGCCTTCGACGGGCTGCGACGCCGATACCGGCTCGGGAGGACAGATGGTCACAGTCTCGACGTGTTGGTCCACGCGCGCCCTCTCCGTCGACATCGCTCTCACCCGCCTCCTCACGCAGGGCACCACCAGGGCGCGGGTCCATTCCGTGTTCCGGCACGTCATCAACGTGGTGACGCCGGCCGGCCAGCTGATCTCCCTCTGCGGGCGCGATCACGACGACGCCCCCTGGTCGCTCCGGGCGGATGTCGACGACTGGACCGAGTGGGGGGTGCAGACGGGGGTGATGGTGCAGGCAACCCACGACGGCTTGACCTTCCCCGTCGGTGGGCCTGGGATCAGCCTGACCGGCGCGCAGGCGTGGGACGCCGCGGCCACACCCATGACGGCGAACCCGACTCAACTCATCGCCCGGGCGAACGAGCTGGCCGGCGTGATCTGTGCCGCGGGGATCCCCGGAGGTGCACTGTCTGGGCCGGCGCCCGATCCCTTCGGCGCCCTCGTCGGCGAACGTATCCGCAAAGGGCTGGCCGACATCGCAGCCGGCGACCTCGCCGGCCATGCCAACGACGTCGAGGCGGCGGCGTCCTCGCTGCTGGGCCTCGGCCCGGGCCTCACCCCGGCAGGCGATGACGTGCTGACCGGCCTGGCGCTCGTGGTCGCACGGCCCGGAAGCCGGGCCACGACGGTCCTTCCCGCCCTTCGCCGCGTCCTGCAGCATCACGCGGACCGCACCACGGCGCTCAGCAGCGCCACGTTGTCGGCCGCCCTGGACGGCAGAGGTCGCCAGCGGCTCCTCGACCTCGTCGACACCCTCGTCTCGCGCGACGACACCGAAGCTGCGCTCCTGCGCGTGCACGCCGAGCTCGTCCTCGGGATCGGCCACACATCAGGCACCGACATCGCGTGCGGCGTCCTCGCAGGAATCGAACTAGAAATACAACGGAGAGGATTCGCGTGACGGTCACCACAGTAATCAAGAGGAACACCTACCTGGACTCGGTATCGCTGATGTCAATCTCGACCAAGGCGAACGACATCGACGGTGTGGACCAGGCTTTCGTGGCCATGGCCACCCAGATGAACAAGGGCGTCTTGGAGAGCCTCGACCTGCTCTCGCCCGAGCTGCGCAACGCTGGGAACGGCGACCTCATGATCGTCGCAGTGACGGGCGACGCCGTCGACGTCGAGGAGAAGATCGCTGCGATCGAGGAGCTCCTCGTCCGCAAGGCGCCGACCGGCCCCGTTGCGGACATCATCCCCCGCACCATCGCGGCGGCGGTCGAGGCCGACCCCAAGGCCAACCTCGCAGTCATCGCCGTCAACGGCAGCTATGCCGCCCGCGAGGCGCGCAAGGCTCTCGAGAACGACCTGCACGTGATGCTGTTCAGCGACAACGTCACCATCGACGACGAGGTTGCCCTCAAGGTCCTGGCCCATGAGAAGGGCCTGCTCATGATGGGGCCGGACTGCGGCACCGCGATCATCAACGGCACTGCGCTGTGCTTCGCCAATGCTGTGCGTCGCGGGTCGATCGGCATCGTTGCGGCATCCGGTACCGGGTCGCAGGAGGTGAGCGTGCGCATCCATGCCCTCGGCGGCGGGGTGTCGCATCTGATCGGCACTGGCGGGCGCGACCTCAGCGTCGAAGTCGGCGGGCTCATGATGATCGACGGCATCCGCGCCCTGGCCGCGGACGACGACACGGCCGCCATCGTGCTGGTCTCCAAGCCGCCGGCGCCGGAGGTGGAGCAGAAGGTGCTCGCCGAGGTCGCCGCTGCAGGCAAGCCGGTCGTCGTCTACTTCATCGGTGGGTCCGAGGAGGCCGTCACCGCCGCAGGCGGCCACTTCGCGCCCAGCAGCCAGGACGCCGCGCTGCAGGCCGTTCGCCTCGTCGCCAACCCGTCCGCATCCGTCCCGCAGCTGGACATTGACAGGGTCCGCACCATCGTCGGCCAACTGACGCCGGAACAGCGCAACGTACGTGGCCTGTTCAGTGGCGGCACGCTGTGCGACGAGTCGATGTACGCGCTCCTGGACGCAGGCGAGGAGGTGTGGAGCAACATCCAGAAGAACTCCACCTACGTCGTGCACGCGGGCGACGCAAGCCGCGGTCACACGTTCCTGGACTTCGGCGACGACGAGTTCACCAACGGGCGCCCACACCCGATGATCGATCCGTCGCTGCGACTCGAGCGCCTCGTCCGGGAGGCCGACGACCCGACCGTGGCCGTGGTCGTCCTGGACTTCGTCCTGGGCTTCGGGGCGCACGACGACCCGGTAGGCGTGACCCTTCCGGCGATCGCGGAGGCCAAGCGCAGGGCGGCCGCCACCGACCGGTACATCGAGATCGTCGGCTACGTCCTGGGCACCGACCTGGACAGCCAGTCCCTCGCGGCCCAGGTCGCTGCCCTCGAGGGTGCCGGCGTCATGGTGACCCGCAGCAGCACCGAGACCAGCACCTACGTCCGCGCCCTTGCCCAGCAAGCCTCCGCCCGTAAGGGAGCCCACGCATGAGAACTCGCACCGCAGACCTCTTCGCCAGCCCGCTCGATGTCGTGAACGTCGGCTTGGCGATGTTCGGGGAAGATATCGCCTCACAAGGCACGCCTGTCACGTCGCTCGACTGGACCCCGCCGGGTGGCGGCGACCCGGAGGCGATCGCGGCCCTGGATGCGCTCGGGCAGGGTGACCTTCCCGAGCGCATCGCCGCGGCGAACGCCGAGGCCGTCCAGCGCATCATGAGTGCCAAGCCCTTGCTCGTGGGCTACGGCCGCGCCCTCGACGTCGTCCCGGGGATGACGTCGACGACCATCCTGCACGCCGGTCCTCCCATCGAGTGGGAGCGCATGTCCGGCCCGATGCGGGGCGCGGTCACCGGCGCGATCTTGTTCGAGGGCCTCGCGAAGGACCTCGACGAGGCAGCTGAGGTAGCCGCATCGGGCACGATCACCTTCTCGCCGTGCCACGAGCACCAGTCGGTGGGATCCATGGCGGGTGTGACGTCGGCGTCGATGTACGTGCACATCGTGCACAACGAGACGCACGGCAACTACGCCTACACCAACCTCTCCGAGCAGCTCGCCAAGATCCTGCGGATGGGCGCCAACGACCAAAGCGTCATTGACCGCCTCGTCTGGATGCGCGACATCCTGGGTCCCATGCTCAAGGAAGCGGTGGAGATCACGGGCCCGATCGACCTGCGTCTGATGCTCGCCCAGGCCCTGCACATGGGTGACGAGGCGCACAACCGCAATGTCGCCGGCACGGTGCTGCTGTTCCAGTCACTGGCGTCGGGCCTGCTGCAGTCCAGCTTCAGCACCGAGCAGAAGAAGGAGGTCTTCGACTTCATCGCGAGCTCTGACTACTTCTCGGGGCCGACGTGGATGGCTATGGCCAAGGCGGCCCTGGACGCCGCGAACGGCGTGGAGGGCTCCACGATCGTCACCACGATGGCGCGCAACGGCGTTGACTTCGGTATCCGCGTCGCCGGTCTCCCGGGCCAGTGGTTCACGGGCCCTGCGCAGAAGGTGGTGGGCCCGATGTTCGCAGGCTACAAGGCGGAGGACTCCGGCCTCGACATCGGCGACAGCGCTATTACCGAAACATTTGGTTTCGGCGGTTTCGCCATGGCCGCGGCTCCCGCGATCGTGGCGCTCGTCGGAGGCACCGTCGCCGAGGCCGTCGCCCACACCCGCGAGATGGGTGAGATCACCACGACGGAGAACCCGAACGTGACGATCCCATCACTCGCCTTCCAAGGCCTGCCGACGGGCATCGACGTCCGCAAGGTGATGGACACCGGCATCCTGCCGATCATCAACACTGCCATCGCTCACAGGGATGCCGGCATCGGCATGATTGGCGCCGGCATCACCCATCCGCCGATTGAAGCCTTCCAGAAGGCGATCCGCGCCCTTGCGGCATCGGTCCGAACCGAGAGAGGACCTAACGAATGACATCAAACCGCGCGGCTGATGGCCTCACCGAGACGGAAACCGCAGCCGGCCTCGAACTCGAGTCAGAGTTCGAGCACTCGCCTGTTCCGGCCAGCCACCGCAAGTCCCTCCTCACGATCTCCGCCGTGTGGTTCGGCTTCCCCATGATCTTGACCAATGCCGTCCCAGGCGGACTCGTCGTCGCGATGCTCGGCTTCTGGCAGGGTCTGCTGGCAATCGTCGTGGCCAACCTCATCATGTTCGTCTACGTCAGCTTGCTGAGCTACCGTGCCGGCCAGACGGGCAAGAGCTTCGCGCTGCAGGCGACCGAGACGTTCGGCACGGCCGGGTACGCGATCGCCTCGGGATTCCTCGCCACAGTGGTGATCGGATGGTTCGCCTTCAACACCGGTGCGACCGGTGCGGCCTTGGACCACGCCTTCGGCTGGAACGAGCGAGTCGTCTCCCTGATCGCCGGCATCCTCTTCATCGCGGTGACCTATTTCGGCATCAAGGCGCTGTCGTGGCTCGGCGCCATCGCTGCCCCGCTGTTCATCGTCGCCGTGGTGATAGCCATCTCGGTGGCGTCGCGCTCGCACGACTTCGGTCAGATCGTCAACTACCGAGGCGTCAGTGGCGGAACGATGACGTTTGGGGTCGCGGTAACCGCGATCATGGCGACGTTCGCCGACTCGGGCACCATGACGGCCGACTTCACGCGGTGGTCACGTAACGGCAAGGAGGCGGTCCTCGCAACGGCCACAGCGTTCCCGGTCGCCAGCATCATCGCGCAGTTGAGCGGCGGTCTCCTGGTCGCAGCCGGCGCGATCGTCAGCCCTCAGACCTCCGGAGGTGACTTCACCCCGATCCTGACTGGCCCCGGCAACCCCGTCCTGAACGCTCTCGTGGTGATCTTCGTGATCGTGAACCTCGGCTCGGTCTGCACGCACTGCCTCTACAACGGCGCACTCGGTTGGTCGCACCTACTGCGGTCGAAGATGCGCCTGTTGACCCTGGTCCTCGGCATCATCGGTGTCGTGGTCGCGTTGCTCGGCGCCTGGAGCTACTTCGTCAACTGGCTCGCGTTCCTCGGCGTTATCGTTCCCCCGCTGGGCGCTGTGCTCATCGCGGACCAGATCCTGCTGGCGAAGCGGCTCCCCGGGCGCGACGAGCGCAGGTTCCGCCCCACGGCGTTCGCTGCCTGGGGGATCGGCGCTGCCGCTGCGCTCTTCGTCCACGAGGTCGTACCTACCTACTCGGACGCCGTCGTCGGCCTGGCCGTCGGCATCGTTGCCTATGTCGTCATCGAGCGGGCGCACCCCCGTCAACAAGCCACCTGACGTCAGCAAGCGAGAGCCCTCCCTGCCTGCTGGCACGGAGGGCTCTCGTAACCCCAGGAAGGGCCCCATCCGCACGGTCCGCCGGTTCGGCGAGCAGGGGTCTCGAGTCGCGGTCCTTCAGCCGCGTCTGCGGGCCGCCTGGTCCCCGGAGGACTCCGCGGACCCCTGCGTGCCGTCGTTCTTGGCCAGGTCGATCAGCTTGCCCGAGATGCGGGTGGCGCGCAGCTTGTCCCAGACCTCGGGGGCCAGGTCGGCCGGCAGTTCCACGAGCGAGAAGTCGGGCCGGATCTCGATGACGCCGAAGTCGCTGCGGCTCAGGCCGCCCTCGTTGGCGATGGCGCCGACGATCTGGCGCGGCTCCACCTTGTGCCGCTTGCCCACGTTGATCCGGTAGCTCGCGAGCGTCACGTTGCTGGGCCGGACCCGGCGTTCGTGCTGGGCGCCGCGCTCGGGTCGGTCGCCGCGGTCGCCGCGGTCGGCGCGGTCGCCCCAGCTGGGCTTGGTGC
>JALYVC010000466.1 GCA_030853445.1 Actinomycetota bacterium
GTCGACCCCGGCGGCAGCCACCGGAGCAGGGTCGGGCGACAGGGCGTCGCCGACCGGCCCGTCGGACGACGCCTGGGCGGTCACCTGCACCGGCTCGCCGTACGACGCGTCGGGGGGCGAGTCGACCGAGTTGTCCGCGCGCACCTGCGGCGTGGACGGTAGCAACGGGGTGCGGGTGCGACGCTTGCGCTCACCCGTGGCCCGGCGGGTCCCGGCAGCGAGCGGGTCGCGCCCGGCCGCACTGGTCGGGCCGGCCGGGGTCGAGCGGGGTGTCGGTGTGCTGGCGGATGCCGTGGCGCGCTTGGTCGCCATCAGTCGGTCCTTCCCGGGGACGAGGCAGGAGGCAGTGGGGGAGCCTGCGCCGGGGCCAGGGCGTGCGACAGCACGTTGGCCGCCGACCCGACGGCGCTCGAGGCGGCGTGTCCGACGAGGTCGGCCCCGCGCACGGGGCCCCCGACGTGGTCGGCGAAGTCGACGAAGGTCTGACGACTGGTGTAGGCCGGCTCGAAGTGCAGCACCCGACGCATCCTCGTCGTGTCGATGCCGCGGCCGTGGGCGAGGAACTCCATCTGGTTGGCCGAGAAGTCGGCGCGGCCGAAGCGCCTGACCAGGCCGCCCACGAGGCCGGCGGCCGCGAAGGGCAGCGGGAGCACCGGCCGACGCACCAGGGCTGCGGCCTGCAGCACGCTGATCACGCCGTCACCGGCGATGTTGACGATGCCACAGGGGTCAGGGGCGATGGTCGCGGCCATGAGGGCCGAGGTCGCGTCGGACTCGTGCACGAACTGCAGTCGGGCGTTGAAGCCGAAGGGCACGGGGATCACCGGCAGCGTGAAGTAGTCGGTGAGCTCGGTGCGGATGCCCGGACCGATGATGTTGGCGAATCGCAGCATGGCCACACCCACCTCGGGCCGCCGCCGGCTGAAGCCGCGCACGTAACCCTCGACCTCGGCCGAGTCGCGGCCGAAGCCGGCCCGGGGCATCGCCTTCGGCACCATGTCCTCGGTGAACATGGCCGGGTCGCGGGGGCTCGAGCCGTAGACGGCGGCCGACGACTTGACGACCAGCCGCTCGAGGCTGGTCGCCTTCTGGCACGCCGCGAGCAGCTGCATGGTGCCGATGACGTTGATCTCCTTCTGGGAGACCCGTCCGCCGGCGGTCACCGGGGTGGCGATGACGTTCATGTGCACGACGGTGTCGACCCGTGCCTGCGTGATGATCTTGCCGATCATCGGGTTGCGGATGTCGGCCCGCACGAACTCCGCCCGCCCGATCGAGTGCGGTGGCGGGATGACGTCGACCCCGATGATGCGTTCGATCGAGGGGTCGTGGCTCAGGGCCTGGCTGACCGCGCCACCCATGAAGCGCGAGACCCCCGTGACGAGGACCACTGATGCCATCAGCACCTCCCTGGTTGGGTCGTCGTGGGCTGGCTCGGTGCAGCGCTGAGTGAGCCTGTCCCCACGGATCCTATCGGTGGGTGCCCTCAGGAGTCGTGGCGGCGGCGCAGCGACCACATCTGCGGGGAGCGCTCGAGCTCGACGGCGACCTCCCAGGGCACACCGCCCGGGACGGTCTCGCGGCGGAAGCTCGCGACCATCCGACGGGCGAGCTGCGGGTCGCGGGCGACCCGGCCCGCAAGCGCCAGCGCCGACTCGAGCACCAGCTCGTCGTCGTAGGCCGCCCACGCCATCCCCAGCACCACGGCCCGGTCGCCGTCGAGCTCTTCGCCGAACAACCCCATGGCGGCGGCGGTCTCGCGGCCACCGGCACGTTGCAGGAGCGTGTAGTGGCCGCCACCCGGGTGGATCCCGATCTGCGCGAAGCCGGGCAGCAGCCGGGCCGTGTGCGACACGAGTCGCAGGTCGGTCGCGAGGGCGAGGTTGAGCCCGGCGCCGACGGCGGCACCACGGACGGCCGCGATCGTGGGCACCCGGGCGTCTCCGACCCGGGTGAACGCGTCGTAGACGGCGCCGAGCGCCCGGTAGTGGTCGTCGCGCACGGGGTCCTCCCCCGCCGTCGCCAGCACCGACCGGTCGGCTCCGGCGCAGAAGTGCGCGCCGCCGGTGACGACGAGCGCCCCGACGCCCGGATCGGCCTCGGCCCGCTCGACCGCGCCGACGAGCTGGTCGGCCATCGCCACCGTGAGGGCGTTGCGGCGCGACGGGGCGTGCAGGGTGACCAGGGCGACACCGCCGGTCACGTCGTAGAGGATCTCCGACGGCGAAGGGGACGGCTCCATGCGGTTGCTCTCCGGTCCTGAGTCGTCGGTCTCGTCCGGGCGGACGCGCCCGCAGACACGAGCCGACCAGACCTTCGCAGGTCCTGCCGGCTCGACGTCAGATGGTGCGTCACCTCGCGTTGCGGTGCGTCACTTCTTGTTGCGACGCTGGTGACGCGTCTTGCGCAGCAGCTTGCGGTGCTTCTTCTTGGCCATCCGCTTGCGGCGCTTCTTGATTACTGAGCCCATAGGTCGTCCTTGCGTTGCGGGGGTTCGTGTCGGTGTCGTGACTCGACGGGGACACGAGGATGTGACGCAACGCCGATCAGTTCTGTCTGGAGGTTACCGCGCCCGGCCCGGCTGACCCAAACCCGGGCCCCTGCGCGCGAGCGGGAGGTGGGTAGGTCAGGCCGTGTCGACGAACGACGACGACAGGTAGGTGTGGACCGCGTCCTCCGGGACGCGGAAGGAGCGCCCGACCCGCGCGGCGGGCAGGTCTCCGGCGTGCACGAGTCGGTAGACCGTCATCTTGGAGACCCTCATGATCGAGGCGACCTCGGCGACGGTCAGGAACCGCACCTCGGCGAGCTGACGCTCAGTGGACATCACAGGACCTCGATCTCTCGTCTTCTCGGTGGCTGCCGGCTTCCCCTCCGACGGAAGGAGCAACCGAGACTGCCCCCGTACTCTAGGGGCTCGTGTGACTTGTGGGGAAGTGGTGAGTCTGCTGGCACGGTGCAGCGCAAGCCGACACGCCGTACGACGCCTCGCGCCTGCCGTTCGTCAGTCGAAGTAGACGTCGAGCCCGTGCAGGGGGAAGACCGCCTGCCTCGTGCCCATGACGGCACGGTCGAGGGCGTCGTCGGGGTCGTAGCCGAGGTCCCAGGAGCGCCACCACAGGGGGCCGGCGTCGACCGGCCGGTCGCCCATCCGCAGCGGCCCGGGTCGGCCCGTCACCCGCTGCACGTGGTCGCGCCACTCCTGGGGGACGGGCGTGGTGAGCGGGATCGGCTGGTGTGCCGCGATCGCCGTCAGATGGGTCCACGCGCGCGGCACCACGTCGACGACCTCGTAGCCTCCGCCGCCGAGGGCGACCCAGCGCCCCTCGCACACGCTGTGCGCGAGGCGGTGCAGCTCCTCCGCGGCCGCCACCTGGGCATCGACCGACAGGGCGAGGTGGGCGAGCGGGTCGTGGGCGTGGGTGTCACAGCCGTGCTGCGAGACGAGCACCTGCGGGCGGAACGCCCGCAGCAGCGGCCCCACGGTCGCATGGAAGGCGCGCAGCCACCCGGCGTCACCGGTCCCGGGCGGCAGCGACACGTTGACGGCTTCCCCGATCGCGTGCGAGCCCCCGATGTCGGTGGCGAAACCGGTGCCGGGGAAGAGTGCGCGCCCGGTCTCGTGGATGGAGATCGTTATCACGCGGGGCTCGTCCCAGAACATGCGCTCGACCCCGTCGCCGTGGTGCACGTCGACGTCGACGTAGGCGACCCGTTCGGCGCCGTTGTCGAGCAGCCACTGGATGCCGACACCGATGTCGTTGTAGATGCAGAAGCCGGAGGCCTTGGCGGGCATCGCGTGGTGCAGACCGCCGCAGAAGTTGACACCGTGCTCGGCCTCGCCGCTCCATACGGCCTCGCAGATGTCACGGGTACCCGCGCAGATGCGGGCGCTGGCGTCGTGCATCGCGGGGAAGGCGGGGTCGTCCTCGGTGCCGATCCCCCAGGCTCCGTCAGCGTCCTGCGGGTGGCCCGAGAGGTCCTTCACCGCCGCGACGTAGCCCGGGTCGTGCACAGTGGTGAGCACGGAGTCGTCCGGCACGGACGGGTCGTGGCGCCGCACACCCTCGAGGTCGAAGAGCCCGAAGGCGTCACACAGACGCGCCGTGAGGTCGAGCCGGACCGGCGACATCGGATGACCCGACCCGAAGTCGTATCGGGTGAAGGTCGGGTCCCAGACCACTACCGCCTGCGTTGGCATGATGGTGACGCTACCGCCCCGACGAAGGAGCTCACCCCATGTCCCGCAACAAGCTCTTCGCCGACCCCGTCCTGGTGATCGGGCTCGGCCGCTTCGGCACCGCCTGCGCCCTCGAGCTCGCCGACATCGGGCACCCGGTCACCGTCGTCGAGAAGGACCCCGTGGTGGCCGAGGCCTTCGCCGGCCGCGTCGACAAGATCGTCACCAAGGACGCGACCCTCCCGTCGGTGGCCGTGGGGGCCCGCAACTCGGGCACGCGCATCGGCGTCGTCGCCATCGGCTCGTCGATCGAGGCCTCGGTGCTCGCGGCCGCCAACCTCGTCGACGCCGGCATCGAGCGGATCTGGGCCAAGGCGATGTCGCCGGAGCACGGACGCATCCTCACGCGCATCGGCGTGCACAAGGTGATCTTCCCCGAGGGCGAGTCAGGGGTCCGCACGGCGCACCTGCTCAACGGCCGGATGCTCGACTACCTCGAGTTCGACGACGACTTCGTCATCGTCCGGATGACCCCGCCGGCCGAGACGGTCGGCTTCACGCTCGAGCAGAGCTCGTTGCGCTCCAAGTACGGCGTGACCGTGGTCGGGGTCAAGTCACCCGGCGAGCCCTTCAGCTACGCCACCGCGCAGACCAAGATCGGCACCCACCACGAGCTGATCGTCAGCGGGCCGGGCGAGCTGGTCGAGCGGCTCGCCGGGCGGCCCTGACGCGCTTTCGCGATCCGACTCGACTGCGCCGACCACAGTGCAATACTCGCCCCGGTGAGCGACGGGAGCCCGAGCAGACGTGCCGTGCTCCGGGCGTCCGGTGTCGGAGCCGGCCTGGCCGTCGCGACGGCGCTCGGCGTCGACCGGTGGTCGAGCTCGCACACGGTCGAGGTTCCCCTCTACGGCGAGACGGTCGCCCTCGAGGCACCGGGTTCTCCGGTCGTGGTGGCCGTCGACCGTCAGGACGACGTCGTGCCTGGGACCCGGGTGCTGAGGTCGGCGCCGGCGGCCGCGCAGCTCGTCGAGGCGGAGCGGACGTGGATGGCCGCCTCCCCCGCGTGGGTGCTCGCCGACGACCGCTGGGGGCGGCTGGCCCGGGCCGCCCTGCTCGACCTACGGGTGCTGACCCTGCCGGGCGGCGAGCACGTGGCCGGATGGTCGTCGTCGTGGAGATACGTCTGGCCCCGCGACTCGTCCCACGCCGCGGCCGCGTTCGCCGCGACCGGTCACGTCGCCGAGGCCCGACGCATCGCGCTCTTCCTGGCCGACATCCAGCGCGTGGACGGGTGGTTCGAGGCGCGCTACCGGCCCGACGGTTCCGGTCCGCCCGACGAGCGATGGCGCCAGCTCGACGGCACCGGCTGGGCGCTGTGGACCGCCGCGACCGCCGTCACGGGCACCCCGGGGAACGCCGGTCTGGTGCTCGCGGAAACCCTGCGCCCGATGGTGCAGCGTGGCGTGCGGCTCGTGCTCGACCTGACGGCCGACGGCGGGCGGCTCCCGGCCCCGTCACCCGACTACTGGGAGCTGCCGGAGCGGCGCGTGACGCTCGGCACCGCAGCCCCGCTCGTGGTCGGGATGCACTCTGCCGCAGTCGTGTTCAGTCGTCTCGACCTGGCCGCTCCCGCCGAGCGGGCCACCGCGACGGCGGTGTCGCTCGCGCAGGTGGTGGAGGCGGCATACGGTCCGCAGGGCTACCCTCGCCACCTCGGGGCCGACGACCCCGACGCGGCGATCGCGTTCCTCGCCCCGCCCTACGTCGCCTCGGCCCCGGCGGGCCTGGCCGATGCCGTGGCCCGCAGCGAGCGCCTGATGCGACGTCCTGCCGGGGGCGTGGCCCCGGGTGTCGGGTGGAAGGACGACGGCATCAGCTGGACCCCGGAGACGGCGCTGATCGGGCTCGCGCACGCCGGATGCGGCCGCGAGAGCGAGGCCTACCGGGTGCTCGGCTGGCTCGACGACCATCGCACGAAGGCGGGGTCGTTTCCCGAGAAGGTGCTGTGGGACGGGCGCCCCGCCTCCGTGGCCCCCCTCGGCTGGACCGCCGCCCTCGTCCTGCTCACCCTCGCCCACCTCCGCGGCTGACGGGGTCCACTCGACGCTGCGTCGAGTGGGCGGGTTCGGGTCAGCGCGGCGCCATGCGCAGGGCGCCGTCCATCCGGATCGTCTCGCCGTTGAGGTAGTCGTGCTCGATGACCATCGTCACCAGTCGGGCGAACTCCTCCGGCCGAGCGAGCCGCTGCGGGAAGGGCACCCCCGCCGCGAGGCCGGCGCGGAACTCGTCACTCACCGTCGCCAGCAGCGGGGTGTCGACGATCCCCGGCGCAACCGTGCACACCCTGATGCCGTACTGCGCGAGGTCGCGCGCGGCCGGCAGGGTCAGGCCGACGATGCCGCCCTTGCTGGCGGCATAGGCCGCCTGGCCGATCTGCCCGTCGAAGGCCGCGATCGACGCGGTGTTGACCACCACCCCCCGCTGCCCGGCGGCGTCGGGCTCGGTCTGGGCGATGGCCTCGGCGGCGAGGGCCATGACGGTGAAGGTGCCGACGAGGTTGACCTGCACGATCTTGGCGAAGAGGTCGAGGTCGTGCACACCCTTCTTGCCCAGGATGCGCATGCTCGGGCCAATACCGGCGCAGCTGACGACGGCGCGCAGCGGGACGCCCGCCTCGGTGGCGAGGCCGACGGCACGCCGTACGTCGTCCTGCGACGTCACGTCGGCCGCGACGTAGGTGACACCCCTCACCTCGGGGGCCCGCTCGAGCGATGCGGGCAGGTCGAGGGCGTAGACCTGCGCCCCGCGCTCGGCGAGGGCGGCGGCCGTCGCGGCCCCGAGGCCCGACGCTCCCCCGGTGACGATCGCCGCGGTCTCGTTGACGTCCATGCTCAAGCTCCTTCGGTGGCGAGGTGGCGGCTGATGACCAGCCGCTGGATCTGGTTGGTTCCCTCGAAGATCTGCATGACCTTCGTCTCGCGCATGTAGCGCTCGACCGGGAAGTCCTTGGTGTAGCCGGCTCCGCCGAGCACCTGAACGGCGTCGGTGGTCACCTTCATGGCGTTGTCGGTGGCGACCATCTTGGCCACCGACGCGGCACGGGCGAAGGGTCGCCCGGCGTCGCGCAGCCTCGCGGCCGCCAGGTAGGTGGCGCGGGCCGAGTCGACCGCGGCCGCCATGTCGGCGAGCAGGAAACCGAGCCCCTGGTGGTCGATGATCCGCTTGCCGAAGGTCTCGCGCTCCTTCGCGTAGCGGACCGCGACGTCGAGTGCCCCCTGCGCCACGCCAGTGGCCACGGCGGCGATGCCCAGACGCCCGGCGTCGAGGCCCGCCAGGGCGATCGGGAGACCCTGGCCCTCGTCGCCGAGGCGACGCTCGACCGGTACACGCACGCCGTCGAAGAGCATCGAGGCGGTCGTCGAGCCCATGAGGCCCATCTTGTCCTCGGGGGTGTCGGCCGTCAGGCCGGGGGTGTCGGCGGCCACGAGGAAGCAGCTGATGCCACGTCCACCGGTGTCGGCCGTGCGAGCCATCACCTTGTAGAAGTCGGCCTCGCCGCCGTGGGTGACCCACGCCTTGGTACCGGTGATGACGTAGTCGTCCCCGTGGCGTACGGCCTTGGTGCGCATCGCTGCCGGGTCGGATCCGGCGTGGGCCTCGGAGAGGCAGTAGGCGCCCAGGAGATCACCCGCGAGCATCTCGGGCAGCCAGCGCTGCTGCTGCTCAGGGGTGCCGGCGGTGAAAAGGCCGAAGCACGAGAGGGCGTGCACGCTGGCACCCACCCCGACGCTGGCCCACGCCGAGGCAATCTCCTCGAGCACCTGCAGGTAGACCTCATAGGGCTGGTCGCCGCCGCCAACTTCCTCGGGGTAGGGCAGACCCAGGAGCCCGGCCCGGCCGAGGGTGCGGAAGACCTCGCGCGGGAAGGTCGCCGTGCGTTCAGCCTGGTCGACGCGCGGCCGAAGCTCCTTGTCGACGATCTCGCGGGTGAGCGCGATGAGGTCGACGGCCTCGTCGGTGGGCAGGAAGCGGTCTGCGGGCACGGTGACCTCCGGATAGGCGAACAATGCGGTACGTCGCACTGTACCCCAGAGTGCCCTCTGGTACTGTCCACCGTATGCCGCCGAGCTCGACCCCGACCCGACCTGCTGTCCCGGCGTCGGGCGCGACCCCGGGCCACCGCATGCCTGCACCCCCGCGGACGGCCAGCAGCCCCCGTACCGCCGCTGTGCTCGACGAGCTGGTCGAGCTCTTCCTCGCCGAGGGCTTCCGGGACACCAACCTCACCGCGCTGGCCGGGCGGCTGCACTGCTCGAAGTCGACGCTCTACGCCATCGGCCCGAGCAAGGAGCAGATGATCGTCGCCGTCGTGCGAGCCTTCTTCCGTCGGTCAACGACCCGGGTCGACGCCCGGCTGGCCGCGACGACCCGACCCGACAAGCGCCTGGGCACCTATCTGCTCGCGATCTCCGACGAGCTCTCGCCGGCGTCACCGGCGTTCTTCGCCGATCTCGACGCCTTCGCCCCCACCCGCGACATCTACACCCGCAACACCGCCATCGCCGCCGGCCGGGTGCGCGAGCTCGTGGGCGGGAGCGCGACCCGGCGTGGCGTCGACGCGACCTTCGTCGGCGCCGTCGCTGGTCAGGTCATGGAGGCGATCAACGCCGGCCGCATCGGCGAGGCGACCGGTCTCGACGACGCCCGCGCCTACCGTGCCCTCGCCGACCTGCTCACCGCCGGGGTCAGCGCCCGCTGACGATCGTGCTGGCCTTCTCGGTGAGGGCCAGGGTGAGCATGGACGAGCTCTCTTTCCGACGGCAGGCGGGACCTCTTTACCGCGGTGGCAGGAAGGCCGACGCGCCACGACGGTCCGCCCGGAGCGAACGCCCTGTCCGCGACGTGGACGTCACCCGGCCCGACCCCGGCGACCCCGGAGCGCCTCAGAGGTGCGAGGGCGTGCCCCGGTCCTCGCCGAGGGGCAGGATCATCGCGATCTCGATCTGCTCGAGGTCGGTCCCGTCGGGCAGCCGCATCTCCCGACGGAAGTCGGTGGGACGAAAGCCCATGCCACTGGCGAAGGCCACACCACGGAAGTTCTCCACCCCCACCCAGTAGGCCACGTGCGACTTGCCGTTGCCGGCCGCCTGCGACGAGGCCGCCTTGATCAGCCTGGTCGCGACACCCGTGCCGCGTGCTTCGGGAGCCACCCAGAGCCCGAAGATCTCACCGACCTCGGGCACCTCGCCCTCGTCGTTGTGCGCCTGCCCCAGGCACACCACCCCCTGCTGCTCACCACCGAGCTCGGCGACGAGCCGCACCGACCGCCGCAGCCGCAGCCGCCAGAAGTCCTCCTCCAACGCCTCCTCCTCGGCGAGCTTGGCCGCGAAGGCCTCAGGAGACTCGGTGAGGGACCGCAGCCTGATGGCCCGGAACTCCTGCCAGTCGTCCTCACCCAGCGGGCGCACAGTTGCGTCGGTCATGGGCCCAATCTGCCACGTACCCGGCCGCCTGCGTCATCTGGACCTGGGTGGATCTGCCGCGCGCGTCGTCCGGGTCACAGCCGGCACTCCATCTGCACGTCGTGCAGGTGTGGACGCAGGGCGCGCGGCACGACGACCCCCGTCATCCGGAAGCCGGTCCGCTCGTAGAGTGAGCGAGCGAGGGCGTTGGTCTCGACCACCTCCAGCCGTACGACGTGCCGCCCCGTCTCGCGGGCCTCTTGCAGTGCGGCCAGGACCAGGGCTTGCCCCACCCCGCGGCCGCGGGCCGACGGGCCGACGTACATCGCCCCGAGGTCGGCGGCGTGCCCCGGCGAGCCGAGCGACCCCACCCAGCACGTGACCGAGCCCACCGTCTCGCCGTGGAGCTCCGCCACGAAGGTGCAGCCCCCTGCCAGCCGCCGGCGCCAGACGGCCTCGTCCTGCGCCGCCGCGTCGTCGTACGACGTCAGGAACGCGTCGGGACTGTCACGGAGCATTTCCAGCCGGATCGACCGGTAGGTCTCCCAGTCGTCGGGGCCCAGGCGGCGCAGCTCGGGATCGAGGGGCCCCATGCCGGTCACCCGTTGCCGGAGGCCAGCTCGTGCGAGCGCTGCGCCGCTGCCTCGATCGCGTTGATGAAGGCCGCACGGACCTTGTGGTCGTCGAGCTGGCGCAGCGCGGCCACGGTCGTGCCGCCCGGTGACGACACCCGCTCACGCAGCACGGTCGGGTGCTCGCCGGTCTCCTTGAGCATCGTCGCCGCACCGAAGAGGGTCTGCACGACCAGCTCGCTCGAGGTCGCCCTCGGGAGGCCGAGTACCACGCCCGCCTCGACCATGGCCTCGACGACATAGAAGATGTAGGCCGGGCCGCTGCCGGAGATCGCGGTCACGGCGTCCTGGTGCTTCTCGGCCACCTCGACCACGCGGCCGCACGACTCGAGCAGGGCCCGCGCCTGCGCGAGGTGCTCGGGCGTGCAGTGCTGCCCGGGCGAGATCGCCGCCATGCCCTGGTCGACGAGGGCCGGGGTGTTGGGCATGACCCGCACGACCGACGAGCCGGGCGGCAGCCGCGCCTCGAGGAAGGCCGTGGTGATGCCCGCGGCGAGCGACACGACGAGGTCGCCCGGGCGCACCTGGTCGTGCACCTCGCCCAGCAGGCCGTCCATGTCCTGCGGCTTGACCACGAGCACGAGCACGTCAGCGGCGTCAGCGGCGTCGAGGTTGTCGAGCACCCGCACGCCGTAGCGCTCCTGCAGGATCGCCGCGTGGTCGGCGCGCCGCTCGGTGATGACCAGCTCCGCGGCCGGACGCCCCGAGCGCAGTAGCCCGCTGAGGATCGTCTCGCCCATGACGCCTGCCCCGAAGATCGCCGTGATCGCGGGGGTCGCGGGGGTCGCTGTCGTCGCCATAGCGCCAGTATGTCGCGTCGGCGCGGGCCGTCGACCTGGTCGCCCACCTCACCCGCGGCGTCAGCCGCGCGTGGCGATCCCGCGCAGGAAGAACGCGAGGTTGCCCGGCTTCTCGGCCAGGCGACGCATGAGGTACCCGTACCACTCGTCGCCGTAGGGCACGTAGACCCGCATCTGGTCGCCACGGTCGGCGATCCGCTGCTGCTCCTCGGGCCTGATGCCGTAGAGCATCTGGTACTCGAACGAGTGAGGGTCGCGGCCGTGCTTGCCAGCGAGGGCCG
This sequence comes from Actinomycetota bacterium, assembly GCA_030853445.1. Taxonomy (GTDB): domain Bacteria; phylum Actinomycetota; class Actinomycetes; order Actinomycetales; family Dermatophilaceae; genus Lapillicoccus. The sequence continues at coordinate 11,359 of JALYVC010000466.1, forward strand.
CGGCGATCTCGATCAGCCGCGGGTCGTGGGTGGCGAGCATGGGGTAGCCCTCCCCCGCCATGAGCACCTTGAGGCAGCGCACATAGGACTTGTCGACCTCGGCCCCCTGGTAGGCCACGGAGTCGGGCTCCTTGTAGGCGCCCTTGCACAGCCGCACCCGGCTGCCCGCGTGGGCGAGGTCGCGGCAGTCGCCCTCGGTGCGGTGCAGGTAGGCCTGCAGCACAGCGCCGACGCTCGGGAAGTCCTGGCGCAGCTCGCGCAGCGTCTCGAGGGTCCCGTCGGTCGTCGTGTGGTCCTCCATGTCGAGGGTGACCGTCGTGCCGGCGTCAGCTGCGGCCCGGCAGATCTCGCGCGCGTGCTCCAGCGCAACCTTCGGCCCGTCGTCGGGCAGCGTCTGCCCGAGCGCACTGAGCTTGACCGAGACCTCGGCATGCCCGTCGCGGGTGGAGCCCTGCTCCTCGAGACGGCTCACCAGCCTGACGTAGGCGTCACGGGTCCGGCGGGCCCGCTCGACGTCGCGGGTGTCCTCACCCAGGTAGTCGATCGTCACCATCCGCTGGGTCGCCTGCAGGTCGGCCGTGGCCCGCAGCACGTCGTCGTCGGCCGCGCCGGGCACGAACCGCCGGACGACGCCTCGGCTCACCGGTGCCTTCTCGATCGTGTCGCGCACCGTCGTCGACGACGCGAGCTGCAGGAGGGTGGAGCGGAGCAGGTCACTGGGCTGCACGGGCGAGGTCCTTCGGGGTGTGAGGGACGGGCGGGTCCCCGGGGTGGGCGGCGGAGGACGACGGTAGGGAACGGCACTCCGTACGCCCAATCTAGCGGTCAGGGTGTGCGTCGGCGCAGCGTCAGCGAGCCGAGCGCGAGGGCCACGAGCGCAAAGCCGACGATGACAAGCAGGTCGAGTCCGGCACTGCCGGCCGAGTCGGGGCTGCTGGCGAGCGCCGTCATCGCGTCGACGGCGTAGGACAGCGGGAGCGCGTCCGAGATCCAGTGGAGCACGGTCGTGAGCTCGTCACGGGGGACGATGAGCCCGCAGAGGAGGAACTGCGGCAGCACGACGGCGGGCATGAACTGCACGGCCTGGAACTCCGTGCGTGCGAAGCCGCTCGCCAGCAGCCCGAGGGCGGTTCCCAGCACGGCGTCGGCGACGGCGACGACCACCAGGAGGGCGGCCGAGCCCACGATGGCCAGGCCACACACCCAGACCGAGAAGGCGACCGCGACGAGCGCCTGCACCACCGCCGCGGCGCCGAACGCCAGGGCGTAGCCCGCCATGAGGTCACCCTTGCGCAGGGGCGTGGTGAGGAGCCGCTCCAGCGTGCCGCTCGTGCGCTCACGCAGGGTGGCGACGCTGGTGACGAGGAACATCACGACGAAGGGGAAGACCCCGAGCAGCGCCGGGCCGATCCGGTCGAACACCGGGGTGCCGACGTAGATCCACGCGAGCAGGCCGATGAGGACGCACGGCACGACGAGGAGCAGCGCGATGGTGCGGGGGTCGGCCCGCAGCTGACGCAGGACGCGCCCGGCCGTCAGGAGGGTGAGTCGCAGGCTCATGCCACTGCCCCCGGCGCGGGCTCCACCAGGCGCAGGAACGCCTCGTCGGCGTCGGCCGCACCGGTGCGGGCGAGCAGCTCGGCCGGAGTCTCGTCGCCGAGCAGGCGTCCCTCCCGCAGCAGCAGTAGCCGGTCGCAGCGCGTGGCCTCGTCCATGACGTGGCTCGACACCAGGAGGGTGCGCCCCCCGGCAGCGAGCCGGGCGAAGAGCGCCCAGAGGTCGCGTCGCAGGATGGGGTCGAGTCCCACGGTCGGCTCGTCGAGCACGAGCACCTGCGGGTCACCCACCAGGGCACAGGCCAGCGAGAGTCGGGAGCGCTGGCCCCCGGACAGGTTCGCCGCCCGCTGGCCGTCATGGTCGGCGAGGTCGACCTGGTCCAGGGCGGCAGCGGCAGCCTCGGCGCCCGCCCCAGCGACCCCGGCGAAATAGCGCAGGTTGTCGTGCACGCTCAGGTCGTCGTAGACGCTGGGAGCCTGGGTGACGTAGCCGACGAGGCGCCGCAGCGGCGGCGCGCCCGCCGGCTGACCGAGTACCGTGACGGTGCCACCGGCCACCTCCTGCACGCCGACGACGGCGCGGATGAGCGTGGACTTCCCCGACCCACTGGGGCCGAGCAGGCCGACGACCTGGCCCCGCGGCACGGTCAGGCTGAGATCGGGCAGCACCTCGCGCCCGCCCCGCACGACCCGCAGGTGGTCCACGACGATGGCGGGCTCGCGTGCGGTATCGGCGGCGCTCACCGAGCCAGTCTCCTTTGGTGCCCCCGAAAGGGGAAGGGACCTCTTCACGTCGCCATCGTCCGTAGGCTGCGGCCATGCCTGCACACCTCGACCTCGACTCGTACGGCGACGCCATCGGCGCGGCCGCTACCGTGCTGCGCGAGAACGCGCGTCTCGCCGGGGTGGGCACAGCCGTTCCCGGCTGTCCCGGGTGGTCGGTCGAGGACCTCGTGCTGCACACGGGCCTGGTGCACCGGTGGACCGGCGCGATCCTGCGCGGGGTCGCACCCGCTGACGCGGGCACCATCGACCTCCCGGTCGCGCAGTCTGTACGCGACGAGGCCGGCTTCACCGGAGTCGACCCGTTCGACTGGTACGACGAGCAGGTCAAGGTGATGCTCCAGGCCATCGTCGACACCCCGGTCGACGCCCAGGTCTTCTTCTTCCTCAAGAACGCCCCGGCCCCACGACTGGCCTGGACGCGGCGGCAGGCCCACGAGACGACGGTGCACGCGGTCGACGCGATGTCGGCGCGGCTCGGGCGGGTGCCCCGCGTCGGCGAGGTCTGGGTCCGGCCGCCCCTGGCGGTCGACGGGCTCGACGAGCTGCTCACCGGCTTCGTGCCACGGCGAACCCAGGGGCTGCGCTCGGCGACGCCGTACGCCCTGCTCATCGAGACCAGTGACACCGGCCACGGTTGGCTGCTCGAGGTCGGCGAGGAGCCGGTCGTCACCACAGCCCTCGCACCGGATGACGAGCGCCTCTCGTACGACGTGCGTTTCGCTGCCGACGCCGTACCGCTCTACCTGCACCTGTGGAACCGCGAGCCCGTGGACAGCCCGCTGGGGTGCTCGGACCCCGAGGTGCTCGCACAGTGGCGCAAGCAGCTGCGGGTCATCTGACCCCTCGGTCGCGCGCGTGCGGTGGTTCAGGTCACGCCCGCACCGTCGACTCCTCCTGCGCCCCCAGAGCCAGGGGTGCAGTTTCCCGCGACCATCCGCCGGCAAGGTCGAGCAGCTGCCCGATGGCGTTCGGCCACAACGGTTCCCGGCCCGCCGACGGGTTGGGGTCGGCAGGGTCGGCGGCGTCGATCTCGGCTCGGGTCCACCACCGGTGGGCGGTCATCGTCAGCTGCTCCTCCTGCGTGTGGCCGGAGGTACTGATCTCACCCACGGGCACCCGCACCAGCCAGAACGCCTCCTCCTGAGTGACGACGACGTCGCTGTAGCCGTGCACCACCGTGCGGGTGGCCAGCGGCCCGACGAGGTCGGCCGGCGCGACGACGAGACCCGTCTCCTCGTGCACCTCGCGTACGGCGGTCTGCACGTCCTTCTCCCCCGGGTCGACCCCGCCGCCGGGCGTGATCCACCAGTGCGGCACCGGGTCGAGCCCGAGGTCGCTGTCACGGAAGAGGAGCACCCGGGCGTCGGCGTCGACGACGAGCACCCGCATCGCCCGGCGGGTCCGGCGCGGGCGCTCGGCGGGGGCGACGGTGGCGGCTGGTGAGTCGTGGGTCACCGTACCGACGCTAGCCCCTGACTGCCTGTGGGCGATGACGGTGGGCAGGCGCCAGTCAGGCGAAGAGGTGGAGGCGGGCGAAGGCGAGCGCCTCGGCCAGATCACTCACTCGCTGACTGGGAGAGATCTTTCGGGTGTTGACCTCGACGACGACATCCCCGACGAAACCGTTGCCAGGGTTGGCCACCCACTCCAGCAGCTCACCGCAAGGCTGCGTACCCCGGCCGGGCACCAGGTGCTCGTCGCGGGGTGACCCGAGGCCGTCGGCGAGGTGCACGTGGGCCAGCCGCTGCCCCAGTGCTCTTGCCATCGCCATGGCGTCGGAGCCGGCGGTGGCGGTGTGCGAGAGGTCGAGGGTCACGCTGTCGTAGGCGAGCTCGACCGGGTCCCACCCCGGCAGGTAGGCCTGCATCTCGCGGGCGCGAGCCCTCCAGGGGAACATGTTCTCTACCGTCAGCGTGATCCCGCTGGCTCGCCCGCGCTGGGCCACCCCGTCGACGAACTCCTCGGCGTAGGGGTGCTGCCAGCGAAAGGGTGGGTGCAGCACGACGGTGTCAGCCCCCACCTCCTGCGCCAGCTCGATCGAGCGGTCGACCTTGGTCCATGGGTCGGGGCCCCAGACGCGCTGGGTGAGGAGCAGCGTGGGCGCGTGGATCGACAGGACCGCGATGCCGTGCAGCTCGCTCAGCGCGCGGACCGCGACCGGGTCCTGCGAGACGGGGTCGTTCCACACCATGACCTCGACGCCGTCGTAGCCGAGGCGAGTGGCCGCGGCGAAGGCCGCCGCGCAGTTCTCGGGGTACATCGACGAGGTCGACAGCCCGACGCGGATGCCCCCACCCTCGGGCCGGCTCACCCGACGAGGTGGTCGAGGCGACGCAGGATGATGCCTTCGCGCAGGGCCCACGGGCAGATCTCGAGCGCGTCCACCTTGAGCAGGTCGAGGGCGGCGTCGGCAACGAGGGCGCCGGCCAGCAGCTGCTGGGCGCGGCTCGGCGAAACCCCGGGAAGGCGGGAGCGCTGGTCGGCCGACATACCGGCGAGACGGGGCACCATGTCGCTGACCGCCTCGTGGCTGAGCTGGCGGGCGACGTACGCGCCGTCCCCGCGGGGGGCGGCACCGGCGATGCGGGCCAGGGAGCGCAGCGTCTTCGACGTGCCGACGACGCGGTCGGGCGGGCCACCGACCAGGAGCGGCCGGAGCGAGCGGGCCATCGAGGTGCGCACGTGTCGGCGGGCGTCGGCCACGGCACGCGGGTCGGGCGGGTCGACCGGAAGGTGGTCACGGGTGACGCGTCCGGCCCCCAGCGGCAGGCTGACCGCAGCCTCGGGCTCCTCGTCGATGCCCGTCGCCAGCTCGAGCGACCCGCCGCCGATGTCGACGACGAGCAGGCGCCCGCTGCTCCAGCCGAACCAGCGCCGCACGGCAAGGAAGGTCAGGCGGGCCTCGTCGGGCCCGGTGAGGACCTCGAGGTCGACTCCGGTGGCCGCCACGACCTGTTCGATCACCTCGTCGCCGTTGGGCGCCTCTCGCAGGGCGGAGGTGGCGAAGGCGAGAGTGTCCTCGACGCCCTGGTCCTCGGCGAGGGCGAGGCACTCACCCACGAAGTCGACGAGCCGCTGGGCCGCCTCCTGACCGATCGAGCCGTCCTCGAGCATGCCCTCCGACAGCTTCAGGTCGAGCTTGTGCGACGACGCCGGCAGCGGCTGCCCACCCGGATGGGCGTCCACGATGAGCAGGTGCACCGTGTTCGAGCCGATGTCGATGACTCCGAGGCGCATGACCCCACGCTACCGGCCCCACTCGACGCTGCGTCGACGCACCCGACGCATGGACCTCCGTGCGTGACTGCGTCGACGCAGCGTCAAGTCCGAGGGGGCGGGGGACGGGGTGCGGGAGCGGGGGGAGGCTTCGACCGCCTAGGGTGACCGGGTGCCCGAAGTCCCCCTCGACGTCCCGCGCATCTGGGTCGAGTTCACCGACCCCACCGACGACGGCCAGCGCTTCCGGTGCGACCTCACCTGGCTGACCTCCAGCTGGACGTGCATCTTCGGCGACGGCTGCGCCGGAATCTACGCCGACCGCCCCGACGACGGCTGCTGCACCCTGGGCGCGCACTTCACTGAGGAGGCCGACTACCGCCGGGTGCGCGACGTGGCCAAGACCCTCGGCCCCGACGAGTGGCAGTACCACGACGCCGCGCACGACACCGGCTTCAAGCGCGACAGCTGGACCGAGCTCGAGGACGGCGTGCGCAAGACGCGCATCGTCGACGGGGCCTGCATCTTCCTCAACCGCCCCGGCTTCCCCTCCGGTGCGGGCTGCTCGCTGCACCAGCACGCGGTGCTCCAGGGCCTGCCGGCCACCATGCTCAAGCCCGAGGTCTGCTGGCAGCTGCCAATCCGGCGCGCCTACCGCACCGTCGAGCAGCCCGACGAGAGCACCTACCTCGAGGTGACGATCACGGAGTTCGACCGACGCGGCTGGGGGCCGGGCGGCCACGACCTCGACTGGTTCTGCTCCGGCAACTCCGAGGCCCACGTCGGCCGCGAGCCCGTCTTCCGCTCGAACGAGGCCGAGCTGGTCGAGCTGATGGGTCGCGCCGCCTACGACCAGCTCGTCGTGCGGTGCGAGGCGCACCTGCGGGCGGTCAGGTCAGCGTGGCGCACGGGCAACCGCAAGCTGCTGCCCCTGCTGGTGCACCCCGCGACGATGGCCGCCCACGACGACCCGGGGGTCGTCGCCACCCGGCGGCGGTTGCCCAAGCCCGACCGGGCGGCAGCCGGTGACGACGAGCCGGTCGAGGCCGGTCCCGCCGCGGGCACCCCGTCCGAAGCGGGCACCTCCGGCGCCGAGGCCGCACCACGGCAGTGACCACCGGCCTTGATGCGGTGATCACCAGCCCCAACATCTGGGGGGCCCCGCTGGTCTACGAGGTCGAGAACCTCGGCGTCGACCGGGCCGGGGTCATCGAGTCGGCGATGCGCGCGGTCGCCGACTGGCGCGGGCGCGACGTGCTCGACGTCGGCTGCGGCACGGGCTTCCACCTGCCCCGGTTCGCCGACGAGGCCCGGTCGGTCGTGGGG
>JALYVC010000467.1 GCA_030853445.1 Actinomycetota bacterium
CCCCCCCCCCCCCCCCCCCCCACGACCCAGGTCCGGAGACGTCTTGCGGCCAGGTCGTCGGGTGGTGAGGCAGTCGCCACGCCCATCGGCCGGATGCATGCAGAGGCGCACCGTCTCGCCCAGATAGCCTGTTCTCATGCCCTCGCCGCCCCCCTTCGGTCGCGCCCTGACCGCCGTCGTCACCCCGATGCATGCCGATGGCAGCCTTGACATCAAGGGCCTGCAGGGCGTCATCGCGCACCTGCTCGAGACCGGACACGACGGGGTCGTCGTCAACGGCACCACGGGCGAGGCCTCCACGACGAGCGACGACGAGAAGGTCATGCTGCTGCGGGCGGCGGTCGAGGTGGCCGGCGACCGCGCCGCCGTCGTGGCCGGCGTCGGCACCAATGACACCGCCCACTCCGTCGCCGGCGCCCGTCTGGCCGAGCGGGCCGGTGCCCACGGCCTGCTCGTGGTGGCGCCCTACTACAACCGCCCCACCCAGCCGGGGGTCGTCGCGCACATGGAGGCCGTGGCCGACGCCACCGACCTGCCGGTCATGCTCTACGACGTGCCGCACCGCACCGGCACGGCGATCACGACCGACAGCCTCGTGCGTCTCGCACGGCACCCGCGCATCCTGGCCGTCAAGGACGCCAAGGGCGACCTGTGGGCCACGACCCACGTGCTCGCCGCCACCGACCTGCTCTACTACTCTGGCGACGACGTGCTGACGCTCGCCCACCTGACGCAGGGGGCGGTGGGCTACGTCGGCGTGGCCACGCACCTGCTGGGGGCGCAGTACGCCGCGATGCTCGCGGCCGTCGACCGCGGCGACCTCCCAGAGGCGATCGCGATCCACCGGCGCTCGATACCGGTCGTCGACGCGGTCATGACTACCTCGCAAGGAGCCATCATGGCCAAGGCGGCGCTGAAGGAGCTCGGCATCATCGACTCCGCCGCCGTGCGGCTGCCCCTGCTCGAGTCGCCCCCCGAGCACCTCGCACTCCTGCGGGATGCCCTCTCACGCACAGGAGTCCGGTGACCACCACCTCATCCGTCGACCCTTCGGCCGCACCGGCCTCCCCGCCCCCGCCCCCGCCGCTGCCGGACGACGGCCTGCGGGTGATCGCCCTGGGTGGGCTGGGCGAGGTCGGCCGCAACATGACCGTGCTCGAGACGCAGGGTCGTCTGCTCGTCATCGACTGTGGCGTGCTCTTCCCCGAGGACCACCAGCCGGGCATCGACCTGATCCTCCCGGACTTCGAGTACCTCGACGGCCGGCTCGACGACATCGAGGCGATCGTGCTCACGCACGGGCACGAGGACCACATCGGCGCGGTGCCCTTCCTGCTGCGACGCAAGCCCGACATCCCGCTCATCGGCTCCCAGCTGACCCTCGCGCTCATCGAGGCCAAGCTCAAGGAGCACCGCATCAAGCCCTTCACGCTGACGGTCAGGGAGGGGCAGCGCGAGCAGACGGGGGTCTTCGACCTCGAGTTCATCGCCGTCAACCACTCCATCCCCGACGCGCTCGCCGTCTTCGTGCGCACGCAGGCCGGCACGATCCTGCACACCGGCGACTTCAAGATGGACCAGCTCCCGCTCGACGGGCGGCTCACCGACCTGCGTGCCTTCGCCCGGCTCGGCGAGGAGGGGGTCGACCTCTTCCTCACCGACTCGACCAACGCCGAGGTGCCGGGCTTCACCACTTCGGAGCGCGACATCGCACCGGCGATCGACACCGTCTTCCGCAACGCCCGACGTCGCGTCATCGTCGCGTGCTTCTCCTCGCACGTGCACCGTGTGCAACAGGTGCTCGACGCCGCGGACAAGGCGGGGCGCAAGGTCGCGATGGTCGGCCGCTCCATGGTGCGCAACATGGGCATCGCTGCCGACCTCGGCTACCTCCACGTGCCCGACGGCGTGCTCGTCGACGTCAAGAAGCTCGACAACCTGCCGGACGATGCGGTCGTGCTCATCTGTACCGGCAGCCAGGGCGAGCCCATGGCCGCCCTGTCGCGCATGGCCAGCCGCGACCACCGCATCGAGGTGGGCAAGGGCGACACCGTCCTGATGGCCAGCTCGCTCATCCCCGGCAACGAGAACGCCGTCTATCGCGTGATCAACGGCCTGATGATGCTGGGCGCCGACGTCGTGCACAAGGGCAACGCCCAGGTGCACGTCTCGGGCCACGCCAGCGCGGGCGAGCTGCTCTACTGCTACAACATCGTCAGGCCCAAGAACGTCATGCCCGTGCACGGGGAGTGGCGCCACCTCGTGGCCAACGCCGAGCTCGCGATCAAGACCGGCATCCCGCGCGAGCGCGTCATCGTCACCACCGACGGCGGGGTCGTCGACCTGGTGCAGGGGCGGGCCACGCAGGTGGGCGAGGTCCCGTGCGGCTACATCTACGTCGACGGGTCGTCGGTCGGTGAGACCACCGAGGCGCTGCTGAAGGACCGCCGCATCCTGCGCGACGAGGGCTTCATCACCTGCATCGTCGTGATCGACCGGGCCACCGGCAAGATCGCCGCCGGCCCCGAGATCACCGCGCGCGGGTTCGCCGAGGACCTGCACATCTTCGACGAGGTCATCCCGCGGGTCGAGCGAGCCCTCATCGAGGCCACCAGCAACGGCGTGCGTGACGAGTACCAGCTGCAGCAGGTCATCCGCCGCACCATTGGAGGATGGGTCGGGGGCAAGATCCGCCGCCGACCGATGATCATCCCCGTGGTCATCGAGGCCTGAGCGTCTCAGGACCTGCCGACGGGTCTACAGGGGTGCTGGCCCTCGCGCTGGCCGGGGCCACCGCCGCCTCAGCTCTGGGGGACCACGATGCGCTCCGCGCTCAGGCTCGAGGTGCCGATGCCCGAGACCAGCACGTCGGTGCCGCTCTTGACGTCGGCGAGGCTCCCCTTCGCAGAACCCTTCGCGCCACCACTGGCCGTGGCCGTGGCCGTGCTTCCGGCCGCGCCACCCTTGACCGCCCGCAGGGCGACCTTGGTCGAGGAACTGATGGCGTAGGTCTGGCTGACGCCGTCCTTCGCCTTCACCGTGAGCGACGTGGCCGAGACGGCCGTCACGGTGCCGCGGATGGCGTCGTGGGTCACGAACGTCCCGGCCTTGTCGGCGACGACCCACTGGGCGTGCTGCAGCCCCTTGAGCCGGGCGACGACGTCACCCTTCCCGTGCTTGTGGCCGCCCGAGGCGCCGTCCGAGGCGCCGCCGGCTGACGGGCCCGGGGTGCTCGCCGTGGCTGACGGTGCGGGGGTGGTGTCGACAGCGTGAGCAGCCGCGAAGCCACCGACGGTGCCGGCGGCGGCGATGAGGACGGCCGCGCCGCCTCCGATGACGGCCGAGCGGGGGAGGGTGGTCCGCATGGTGGATCTCCTGCTTGGTGAGAACGAGGTGGCGGACGGGCCGGTGGGCAGGTCCTCTCGCCAGTGTGGGAGCGCGATGTTCGAGGACGGTCAGGTCGTGCTGTCGATCGGCTGTCCACCCGGGGTGGACGAGCGCCCCCCGGAGCACCCCACCGTCAAAAGGGGCTGATGACCGGCGAGCCGGGGCTCGACGCTGGCCCTGATGACCAGCACCGGCGGTATCGACAGCGTGCCGTCCGGTCCGCTGGTCGAGACGGGGCTCTCGCCAGGCGGGACGCTCAGAGGATGCCGCGAGCCCGGAACGCCGTCTTGACCTGCCGGGCCG
>JALYVC010000485.1 GCA_030853445.1 Actinomycetota bacterium
GTGCAGCAGGTCGGGCCGACGGGCCGCCGTACGCTCCAGCCGTTGCTGGTGCCGCCAGGCGGCGATGGCGCCGTGGTTGCCGGCGCGGAGCACGTCGGGCACGGCCCGGTCACGCCAGAGCGCAGGCTTGGTGTAGACGGGGTACTCCAGCAGGCCGTCCTCGTGCGACTCCTCCACGAGCGACTCGGCGTTGCCGATGACCCCGGGCACGAGCCGGGCGACCGCCTCGACGATCGCCAGCACCGCGACCTCACCGCCGTTGAGCACGTAGTCGCCGAGGGAGACGAGCGTGACCGGCATGCGCGTCGTCGCGTCGTCGATGACCCGCTCGTCGATGCCCTCGTAGCGCCCGCAGGCGAAGGCGAGCCACGGCTCCTCGGCCAGCTCGCGCGCCAGGGCCTGGGTGAACGGAACTCCCGAGGGTGCGGGCACGAGCAGCCGCGGCACACCCTCGCCCGAGGCGAGGAGGGCGTCGAGGGCCTCGCCCCAGGGCTCGGCCCGCATGACCATGCCGGCCCCCCCGCCGTACGGTGTGTCGTCGACGCTGCGGTGCCGGTCGTGCGAGTGCTCCCGCAGGTCGTGCACGCGCACGTCGAGCAGGCCCTGGGCACGCGCCTTGCCGATGAGCGACAGGTCGAGGGCAGCGAGGTAGTCAGGAAAGATCGAGACGACGTCGACCCGCATGGCCGGCGCGACGGCGGGGCCGGCCAGGGTGCTGGGGTCGGTCATGCGTTGAGGTCCAGCAGCCCCGCCGGGGGGTCGATGACGACGCGACCGCCTGCGAGGTCGACGGTCGGCACGATGGCCTCGACGAAGGGAACGTAGCCCGTGTGGCCGGCGTCGAGGGCGACGACCAGCAGGTCCTGGGCCGCGCCGATCTCCAGGGCGCTCACGGCGCCCACGCGGGTACCGTCGGTGAGGACCACCTCGAGACCGACCAGCTGGTCTTCGTACCAGCCCTCGTCGTCGTCGGCCGTCGACTCGGAGCCAGGTGCTTCGGGGCCCTCCGCCGCGCCGACGATGTCTGCGACCAGCTGGGTGCCCCGCAGCGACTCGGCCCCGCTGCGGTCGGGGATCTCCTCGAAGGCGAGCAGCCAGGTGCCGTTGTGCAGCCGGGCCGAGCGCAGGGTCAGGCTGGTCGGCACCCCCGTGCCCGGAGCGGCACGGGTCGCGAAGGCCACGCCCGGCACGAAGCGGGCCTGGGGGTCATCGGTGTGCAGCTGCACCGTCACCTCACCCTTGAGGCTGTGGGGTTTGCCGATCCGGGCCACGACGAGGTCCATGGGCCGATCCTCCCACCCGTCGACGCCGGTGCGCGCAAAGCCCCCACCGTCCAGAAAGACGGCAGGGGCCTTCGTACGGGGTGCTGGCTGGTCAGCGCTGGTCAGCGCTGGTCAGCGCTGGTCGGTGTCGACGATGTCGACCCGCACCTGGCCGCCACCGGCGAGCGCCGACACGACCGTGCGCAACGCGCTCGCGGTGCGACCGGAGCGGCCGATGACGCGGCCGAGATCCTCAGGATGTACGCGCACCTCGAGCAGGTCGCCGCGGCGCAGCTCCTTGCGGCGCACCACGACGTCGTCCGTGTGATCGACGATGCCCTTGACCAGGTGCTCGAGGGCCTCCTCCAGCACCGTCAGGCTCCGGCAGTCTCGGCGGTCGCAGCCTCGGCAGGAGCCTCGGCAGGAGCCTCGGCGACGGGCGTCTCGGCAGGTGCCTCGGCGGCCTTCCCCTCGGCCTTCTCCTCGGCCTTGGGCTCGGCCTTGGGCTCGACCTTCTTGGCGGCCTTCTTGCGCGGGGTGGTCGCGCCGCCCTCGGGCGCGTCGAGTGACGAGCCACCGGCGGCGGCGATCGCGGCGTCGTACAGCTCGCGCTTGGAGCGCTTCGGCTCGGCGAAGCGCAGCGTGCCCTCGGTGCCCTCGAGGCCCTTGAACTTCTGCCAGTCACCGGTGATCTTCAGCAGGGCCTCGACCGCCTCGGTGGGCTGGGCGCCCTGGGCGAGCCAGTGCTGGGCCCGGTCGGACTCGATGATGATGACGGAAGGGTCCTCGGTCGGGTGGTACTTGCCGATCTCCTCGATGGCCCGGCCATCACGCTTGGCGCGCGAGTCCATGACGACGACGCGGTAGAACGGTGCACGGATCTTGCCCATGCGCTTCAGACGGATCTTGACGGCCACGTGGGTGGTCTCCCTCTTCTGTGTCGTGAGCACGGCGAGACCGGCAGGACAGCCGGGGAGCCGAGACTCGGGCGTAGGCGTCAGCCCGCGGACGATGGCCGCGTGGTCAGACGGGTACGGCTCCTCATTCTGCCAGACCGGGCGTACCCCGTTGACCAGGTCGCCCGCGGTCGGGCTCACCGGCTGCGCAGGGCGTCGGGCTCCTTGGCCAGTCACCACCCGACGACACGTTCCCAGACAACGCCAAGAGGTTTCCCATGACTTTTACAGGGGGCTACTCATTGTCAACGCGCCGTTCTTTTGACATGCATGGAGGCACCCCCGGGCAGTCACGCGGCGTCACGAGAGTGGCTCCGGCCCCTCGGGTCCCCCTACCCCCCCTCGCACCAGGGAAGGAGACTCCCATGGGAGCCCCCTGCACACGTCATCCTCTCCGACCCAGCGGCCGCCGGCGTCGCCTCGGCAGCGCCGGTGCCCTCGGCGTGGCCG
>JALYVC010000493.1 GCA_030853445.1 Actinomycetota bacterium
CCGGCGGCACCGGCGGCACCGGCGGCAGCGACGCCGCCAACGCCGCCAACGCCGCCAACGCCGTCGACCGTGGTGACTACGGTGGAACGGACCTCGATCGGGTCGTCGTACCGGCGCATGGCGACATCGCCCCTTCCTGGGCTCGGCTGGGCAGCAGCGGATGGGCCGCCGGCCCAGCCGGAGCGGGGTCGAGGCGCTCCGGCCGGGACCGGTCGACCGGTCACCGGCAGGTGGTCGTCCGGCAACCCGGAGTCGAACACCTGTTCGATATCTCCACGGTACAGCCCCCCTCGGACAGCCTGTCAAGACGCGTCCAGAATCCTCGCGAATCACCCATCGCTACCGGCCTCCACCTCACCCCCGAACCGCTAGCGTCTGCCCATGACGTCGCCTGAGGACCCTGCCGCCCACTCCCCGGCGGCACGCGCCGACGTCCTTGCCCACCCTGCGGTCGTGCGGGTCCGCGCAGCCATCGCCGCCCATCTGGTGACGACCACGGTCGTGGTCCTCGACGGCGCTGCCCGCACGGCCCGGGAGGCCGCCGACCAGCTCGGCGTCTCGATCGCCCAGATCGCGAACAGCCTCGTCTTCGCGGCCCGCGCCACTCCCGGCGCCGACCCCAGCCCCCTGCTCGTGCTCGTCTCGGGCGCCCACCGCGTCGACACCGTCAAGGTCGCGGCTGCCCTCGACCTCATCGAGGTCGAGCGCGCCGACGCCGAGTTCGTCCGCGCGGCAACGGGGTTCGTCATCGGTGGCGTGGCCCCGGTCGGCCACCCCCATCCGGTGCGGACCGTGATCGACGTCAGCCTCTCGCGCTACGACACCATCTGGGCCGCCGCGGGCCACCCCCACGCCGTCTTCCGCACGACCTACGACGAGCTCATCCGGATGAGCGGCGGTCGCCCCACCGAAGTGGTCTGAGGCCACGCAGGCCAGCCCGCCGCACCGCTCAGTGCGCGGCGGTGACCCCGAGGTTGTCCCACACCTGCAGCGTCGCGGGCGAGCGGTTCATCGTGATGAAGTGGATGCCCGGGGCTCCCTCGGCGAGCAGCTGCTGGGCCAGCTCGGTGGTGATGTCGACCCCGACCTCTCGCACGGCCTGGGGGTCGCCGTCGACGGCCTCCAGCCGCGCCGTGACGGCGTCGGGCACCGGCTGCCCCGAGAGCTGCGTCATGCGGGCCAGCTGCTTGACGTTGGTGATCGGCATCAGCCCGGGGACGATCGGGATCTCCCGCCCGCGGGCGGCCACCCGGTCGCGCAGCGCGAGGTAGGCATCGACGGTGAAGAAGAACTGCGTGATGGCGTACGACGCCCCGGCGTCGGCCTTGCGCACGAGGACGTCGGCGTCGCACTCGAGGTCGGGGCTCTCGGGGTGCTGGTCGGGGAAGGCCGCGACCCCCACGGTGAACGACCCGAGCGACCGGGTGAGGGCCACGAGCTCCTCGGCGTGGTCGAGACCGTCGAGGTGACGCTCCCAAGGCTCGCCGGGGCCGCTCAGCGGGTCACCGCGCAGGGCGAGGATGTTGGAGATGCCGGCGTCGGAGAACGACCCCACGACCCCGCGCAGCTCCGACACCGAGTGCCCGACGCAGGTGAGGTGGGCCAGCGGCAGCAGCGTGGTCTCGCGGGCGATCCGCTCCGTGACCCGCACGGTGCGGTCACGGGTCGAGCCGCCGGCACCGTAGGTCACGGAGACGAACGACGGGTGGGTCTTCTCCAGCCGCCGGATCGTCTCCCACAGCTGGGTCTCGGCCTCGTCGCTCTTCGGGGGGAAGAACTCGAAGCTGATGCTCGGGTCGGGGCTCGCGAGCGCAGCCGGTATGGATCCCCGGGCGGTCGCCGGGCGCGGGGATCCGGGCGGCGAGGTGACCGTCATGGTGGTCAGCCTAGTGTCCGACCCTGACCCGGGCTCTGGTGGTCGACCACCTCGGACGCCTGTCGGCGCGGACCCGTAGGCTGGTGTCTCGCCTCGTTGCCTGCCCGGAGGACCCGTGATCCCGCCCGACCCGCTCGACCGGCTCTCGCTGCGTGCCCGCGTCCAGAGCTGCATCGACATGCTGATCACGCAGCAGCGAAGCGTCCTCGCGCCGGTGGGGGCCGACCTCGACGAGCTCGTCGAGGCGGTGGAACGCCTGCTGTCCGGTGGCAAGCGCCTGCGCGCCGGCTTCCTCTACTGGGGCTACCGGCTCGCCGGCGAGCCCGACTCCGAGGCCTTGGTGCGCCTCGCGACCGCGATGGAGGTCTTCCAGGCCGCGGCACTGCTGCACGACGACGTCATGGACGGCAGCGACACCCGCCGGGGGATGCCGTCCGCGCACCGTACCTTCGCCGGTTTCCACGCCGAGCGGGGCTGGGCCGGGGTCGGCGAACGCTTCGGTGAGGCCGCTGCCATCCTCGCCGGAGACCTGTGCCTGCAGTGGACCGACGAGCTCTTCGCCACCTCCGGACTGCCCACCGAGCACCTCGCGCGGGCCCGGCGCACCTTCGACACGATGCGCACCCAGCTCATGGGGGGGCAGTACCTCGACCTGCTCGAGTCGGCCCGCGGTTGGGACGGCCTCGACAGCGCAGCCCGCTTCGAGGCCGTGCGCACGGTCATCCGCTACAAGAGCGCGAAGTACACCATCGAGCACCCCCTGCTCATCGGCGCGAGCGCCGGCGGGGTCGACGACGTCACCTTCGCCGATCTCTCCCGCTACGGCCTGGCCCTCGGCGAGGCCTTCCAGCTGCGCGACGACCTGCTCGGCGTCTTCGGTGATCCCGAGCGCACCGGCAAGCCGGCCGGCGACGACCTGCGCGAGGGCAAGCGCACGCTGCTCGTCGCCCACGCGCTCGAGCGCTCCGACGCCGACCAGACCGCGATCGTCGACAAGCTGCTCGGGCAGCCCGACCTCGACGCCCACGGCGTGGAGGACCTGCGCGGGGTGCTGCTGGCCACCGGGGCGGTCGATGCCGTGGAGGACACGATCACCCGCCTCACCGACGAGGCGCGCACCGTGCTGCAGGGCCTGCAGGGCCGGTCGGGTCTCGACACCGAAGCCCTCATGGTCCTCGACGACCTCGTCACCGTCAGCACCGCCCGCGAGACCTGAGGTCGACCGGCCCCCTTGGGGCTCAGGGGTGGCGCCGCCGTGACCCGAGTCGCACCCAGACCACGCACGTCGCGAGCACCAGCGCGAAACCGAAGGCGAGGTCCTCGACCGGCGCGTAGACCAGGCGTCCGTCGCCGACGAACTCGACGCTCCCTGCGCCGATGATCGCCGCGGAGTCGTAGGTGACGATACGTCGGCCGGTGAGCCAGCCGTTCGTGACCAGCTGGAAGAAGACGATGATCGCGTAGGCGAGCCACCATCGCCTCGTGGCCACGAGGCGGGTGCGCAGCACCACGAGGTCGAGGGCGAGGGCCGCCCCGACGCCGAGCACGGCGGCAGTGGTGTAGGTCACGACCGATCCTGCCCGGTCCGGTCGCGGTCGGGCATCGCCCGCCGGTCACCCCTCATCCCCTGACGTACGGCGCGCCGTACGCCTCCTGCGTGCAGCACCGCACCGACCGCCTCGAAGGTCAGCAGGCCGGCGAGGGGGACGACGACGAAGAAGGCGAGCTCCTCGAGCGGCAGCCCGAAGACCCTGACCGGCAGCACCTGGGCCGGGTCGAAGGCCCAGTGCCCTGCGGCCGTGGCCGCGACGTCCCACGCGACGAACACGATGGCGACCGGCAGCACCGACAGTGCCACCCGCCGCACCTGTCGGGTGAGGTCGAGCCCGAAGGCTCGGTGCAGCGGCAGGGTGCCGACGAGCACGAACGCGAGCATCGCGGCATACGCGAGGTGACGCATGGAGGTCTCTCCCGGCTCTGGTCGCTCAGGCTGCCGGTCAGAACGCCAGGAGCATGGCGCGGCGCCGCACCTCGGTCTTGTGCCCGGCGACGATCGAGTCGATCGGGGCTCCGGGCACCGGGAGGGTGTCGTCGGGGGTGAAGAGCCAGCGCAGGATGTCGGCGTCGTCCATGCCCCCGTCGCCCAGCACCGTGAAGGTACCCCGAAGCTCGGGGCGGGGGCCCTCCTCGTCGAAGAACTTCGCGGGCAGGCTCACCACGCGGCGCTCGCCCGTGCGCATGGTGAGCAGCTCGCGGTCGGCCACCCACTGTCGCACGCGGGCCAGGGACACGCCGTAGCGCTCGGCGACGTCGGGGACGGTGGTCCACTCGCCCACGAGGCCGGCGAGGTCGCTCGGCTGCTCGGCGGACGAGGTTGGCGAGGTCGGCGACGGCAGGTCGGAGCCGGAGGGCAGGGGTTCGTGTCGGGTCGGCACGGTCCCAGAGTAGAGCCGCAGGGCTTCGGCCTGCTGCCCCGGGTCGTCGTCCGCTCGTCAAGGGACCACGCCGCGCTCCGATACTGTATGTTCCCTTTGACCACACTGGTCACGCCAGCCGCCCAGGCCACTGTAGCCCCACGGCCCACCCGGCGGGCTCGCGCCCACCACCGACCCGCCCTGTGTCCTGTTCCCCCACCAGGAGGCCCCGTGCTCCCCGCTGCCCTACCCGCCCTGCCCCCCGTCGCCCTCGCCGTGGCGACGACGACGTCGGCCCCCGCCGGCTGGCAGCACCACACGGTGCGCGCCGGGGACACCCTCTACGACCTCGCCCTGCACACCGGGACGACGACCGGCGCGCTGGCCGTGCACAACGGCCTCGCCGACGGAGGGCGCTACCTGCGAATCGGCCAGGTGCTGGT
>JALYVC010000497.1 GCA_030853445.1 Actinomycetota bacterium
CATCCACGCGCTGTCGGGGCTCCGCGAGCCGAAGGAGCCGGTCGAGCCCCGGCCGGGAGTCACGAGCGGTGGCGCGATGACCACGACGGCCGACGCCCCGGGGGCGCTGGCGGCGGTCTCCCGAGCCATCAGCGAGGGCAACACCGGGCGCGCGCGCATCCCGGGCAAGCACGGCGGTGGCCCGACCGCCTACGCCACGGTCGTGGTGGTGGTGCCCGACACGGCCGGGGCCCTCGCGACGCTGCTGACCGACATCGGCGAGGCTGGGGTCAACCTCGAGGACCTGCGCCTCGACCACGGCCTCGGGCTCCCCTTCGGCCTGGCCGAGGTCTCGGTGCTGCCGACCGCCGCCGAGCACCTGCAGGTGGCGCTGGCCGCTCGTGGGTGGCGGGTCCACGACTGAGCCGACCGCGGCGACGGCGCGCTGGGGTCACGACCGGCTCACGCCGGCCCTGACCCGTCGGTAGGCTGTCCCCTCGTGAACACGCACGCCGGCCCTGACCTCGTCGTCGCGATCGACGGGCCCTCCGGCTCGGGCAAGTCGAGCGTCTCGCGCGCCGTGGCGCGAGAGCTGGGTGTGGGCTTCGTCGACACCGGTGCCACCTACCGGGCGGTGACGTGGTGGTGCCTCGAGCGTGGGATCGACCTCGACGACCGGCGCTCGGTCGCCACCGCGGCCCTCTCCCTGCCGATCGAGCTGTCGACGGACCCCGACGGCATCACCGTCGTCGTCGACGGCACTGACGTCACGGCCGCCATCCGGGAGTCGAGGGTCTCGGAGGCCGTCTCGACCGTCGCCACGAACCTCGACGTCCGCGAGATCCTCGCGCGTCGGCAGCGCGAGCTGATCCGCGAGACCGTCACCACCACCGGGGGGTGCGTCGCCGAGGGACGCGACGTCACCACCGTGGTCCAGCCCGACGCCCCTGTGCGCATCCTGCTCACGGCGAGCGTCGAAGCACGGCTGGCCCGCCGGGCCACCGAGCTCCACGGGGCGGCCGACCGCGACTCCCTGGCCGCGACCCACGACCAGGTGGTGCGCCGAGACCGCGACGACTCCACCGTCTCGTCGTTCCTGACCGCCGGCGACGGGGTGGTCACGGTCGACACCTCCGACCTCGACTTCGGCGGGTCCGTGGCCGCGGTGCTCGACGTCGTGCGGGCGGTGGTCGGTGACCCTCGCTGAGCGGACGCCCCCTGCGGCGTGGCGGGCGGGCCTCGGGCGGCGGCTCGGGCGGGTCGTCGTGCCCTCGGTCTACCACTGCGTGGTGCGGGGTCGCGACCACGTGCCCGCCGAGGGCCCCCTGGTGCTCGTCGCCAACCACAGCGGCATGCTCGACGGCCCGCTCGTGATGTCGCTCGCGCCCCGCGCGGTGACCTTCCTGGTCAAGCAGGAGATGTTCCACGGCGGGGTGGGGTCGGTGCTGCGTGGGGTGGGGCAGATCCCGATCGACCGCACGACGGGCGACCGGCGGGCCCTCGACGCCGCCCGGGCCGTGCTCGCCCGGGGCGGTGTCGTGGGCGTGTTCCCCGAAGGCACCCGCGGTGCCGGCGACGTGCAGCAGGTCAACCAGGGCGCCACGTGGCTGGCCCTGCAGACCGGTGCCCGGGTCGTGCCGGTGTGCGTCCTGGGCACCCGCGTCGCGGGTCGGAGCGCCGACGCCCTACCCCGCGTGCGCGCCCGAGTGGTGGCGGACTTCGGTCAGCCGTTCGACCTCGAGGTCGACCCGGCGCTGCCGGGAAGGGCCCGTCTGGTGTCGGCCACCGATCTCCTGCGTGAGCGACTGGCGGCCCACGTGGCCAGGGCCACCGCCTCCGACGGGGCGCGGCCGGTGGTCGACCCACCCCGACCGCCCCCGGTCTGACGGCGCCCCGGGGCGTGACCCGTCGGTGCCCACCAGGAAGAGGGGGGCGTCGCACGAGGTCGTCCTGCGTCCGTGTCGTGGGGGTTCTTGCCCGCGGGGACGCGGGACGCACGGGACGTTCGACCCGGGTGGCGCGCAAAGGGCCTGCGCTGGGGGAGAATGGGTGGCTGCGGGTGCCATCCACCACGACGATCGGGGTGGGCGTCCGCGTGCAGTCGACTCGGATCCGGGTCGGACAGGGCGCGCGGGCCGGCACCGGGCACACCGAACTCCAAGCAGCGACAGGCGATCTCGTGACCGACCCGACCCACACCACCGACTCCGGTGCCGCCCCCACGACCGATGCGGGGCACGACGACGACCTGACGGTCGAGCGGGCCCTGCGTGCCGGTCTCGAGGACTTCGACCTCGACGACGACGACCTGCACCTGCTCGAGCGCGGTGATGGAGCCGCCGACGACGAGGGCCCCCGAGGCCCCCTGCCCGTCGTAGCCGTCGTGGGTCGGCCCAACGTCGGCAAGTCGACGCTCGTCAACCGCATCCTCGGCCGTCGTGAGGCCGTCGTCGAGGACGTGCCCGGCGTCACCCGCGACCGCGTCGCCTACGACGCCGACTGGGCGGGCCGGCGCTTCACGCTGGTCGACACCGGCGGGTGGGAGATCGACGCGACCGGCATCCACCTGCGGGTGGCCGAGCAGGCCGAGATCGCCGTCGAGCTCGCCGACGTCGTGATGTTCGTGGTCGATGCCGTGGTCGGTGCCACCGACACTGACGAGGGCGTGGTGCGGTTGCTGAGGCGCAGCGGCAAACCGGTCGTGCTGGTGGCCAACAAGGTCGACGACCAGCGCTTCGAGGCCGACGCCACGGCGCTGTGGAACCTCGGGCTCGGCGAGCCGTACCCCGTCTCCGCCCTGCACGGGCGAGGCAGCGGTGACGTGCTCGACGCCGTCCTGGCCGTCCTGCCCGACGTGTCCGCCGTCGGCGACGCCTACGCGCGAGGCGGCCCGCGACGTGTGGCGCTGCTCGGGCGGCCCAATGTGGGCAAGTCCAGCCTGCTCAACCAGCTCGCCGGCAGCGACCGGGTGGTGGTCGACGAGGTGGCCGGCACGACCCGCGACCCCGTCGACGAGATGATCGAGCTGGGTGGCAAGACGTGGCGCTTCGTCGACACCGCCGGTATCCGCCGCCGGGTGCACCAGACCCGGGGAGCAGACTTCTACGCCTCGCTGCGCACCCAGACGGCGCTCGAGAAGGCCGAGGTGGCGGTCGTGCTCGTCGATGCCAGCGAGAGCATCGCCGAGCAGGACGTGCGGGTCATCCAGCAGGTCATCGACGCCGGCCGCTCACTGGTGGTGGCCTACAACAAGTGGGACAACGTCGACGAGGAGCGCCGCCACTTCCTCGAGCGCGAGATCGAGCGAGACCTCGTGCAGATCCCCTGGGCACCGCGGGTCAACATCTCGGCGCGCACCGGACGGCACATGGACCGTCTCGTCCCCGCGCTCGAGCAGGCGCTGGAGTCCTGGGACCTGCGCATCTCCACCGGGCGTCTCAACGCCTTCCTCGGTGAGGTCGTGGCCGGGCACCCGCACCCCGTGCGCGGTGGCAAGCAGCCGCGCATCCTCTTCGCCACGCAGGCGTCGACCCGGCCTCCCCGTTTCGTCATCTTCGCTTCCGGCTTCATCGAGGCCGGCTACCGCCGGTTCCTCGAGCGGCGGCTGCGTGAGCAGTTCGGCTTCGAGGGCACGCCGATCGAGGTGTCGGTCAGGGTCAAGGAGAAGCGCCGCCGCCGTTGAGCGGCGCTCCGGTGCGCTGAGCCGACCGGCGGCGCGCTCAGTCGCCCTCGGCGGCGGGTCGGTCGTCGGGGTCGGTGCGCCGCTCCAGGTCGGTCGGGTCGGTGCCCATGTTGTAGACGCCGCCCACCTCGAGCTCCGAGGCGACCGCGTCGAGCCACGGCTCGGGCTGCGGCCAGCGACCCCGCTGCTCGAGCTCACGCCGCAGGGCGTCCCTGACGATCTCGCGGGAGTGGGTGCCGCCGTGCGTCTTGGCCACGGCGACGATGGCCGCCTCGATCTGCTCCTCCACGGCCTGGTGCGCCACGATGCGGGGCTCGTCGGTGTCGACGGCGCCCACGGTCTCGTCGGTCGGGCCAATCAGACTGGTCACCGCCGGGCCCCACGTGTGCCCCGCGGCAGGCCGCTGCTCCTTGTCGTCGTCGTAGTGCTCGGTGGCACGGGTCGTCACCACATCGTCGTCCTGCTGTTGGTTCTCGTCGTGGCCCATCGGGGCCTCCTTCGTCGTCGCGTGTCGGGTCGCGCAGCCCGGGAGGTCCGGCGTCACCAGGCATCCCCAGACTGTGGGGTTTCAGGCTCCCACGCCACCCGGCCCGAGTGCACGCGACGACGCGCCCTGCTCGGCAGGCGTACGCCGATTTCGGTGGGTCGTCGTGCGTGCGCTAAGGTTTCGTTCGCTCCACGGGACGGGTCTCCTGGCCCCGGGAGGTGCACGACGGGATGTGGCGCAGCTTGGTAGCGCACTTGACTGGGGGTCAAGGGGTCGCAGGTTCAAATCCTGTCATCCCGACGGTAGAGCCCTGATGAGGAGTGATTCTCGTCAGGGCTTCGTCGTGTGCCGGGCTTCGTCATGACTCCCCTTCGGGCGACGCGCGCTGCCGCGGAAACGGCTCGTCGGGAATGTTACGTTCCAGAGGGCGGACAGCGGCCTACGGAGGATCTGTGACGGACGACGAGGGACCCCTCGCACCCCTCGCCGCTCCCGCCGGGCACCAGTCCGGGTCCCTGCTGCTGTCCGACCAGCTGTGCTTCGCCCTCTACGCCGCCTCGCGCAACGTGACCGCCGTCTACCGCGTGGCCCTGGAGCCCCTCGGCCTGACCTACCCGCAGTACCTCGTGATGCTCGTCCTGTGGGAGCACGACGGCCTGTTGGTGGGACGGATCATGCAGCTGCTCCACCTCGACTACGGCACCCTCACGCCACTGGTGAAGCGGCTCGAGGCCTCCGGGCTGGTGCTGCGCCGACCCGCCGACCCGCCGACCCGCCGACCCGCCGACGAGCGCGTTGTCGACGTCAGGCTGACGCCGCATGGCACGACGCTGCGTGAGCCCGCCAGGAAGGTGCCGGGCATCATCGGCAAGGCCCTCGGCATCACGCCCGACCAGCGCGACCACCTGCGCGACGAGCTGCTCGACGTCTCGGCCAACGTCACACGCCACCTGCTCGAAGGTTGAGGAGCGGGTGCGCGACCGGTGCGGCCACGTCGTACGGCGGCCCGCCGTCGTGACGCGCGCGGGAGGGTCGCCTCCCCGACACGAGGGACCTCCTGCGGCAGCATGAGGTCCATGACCGCGTCCCGACCCAGCACCCACGAGGCCCGACGATGAGCAACAACCCCTCCGGCGTGCAGGGGGAGAGCCACGACGGTCCGCAGCCAGGGGTGGCGCACGAGCGCGAGCCCGCTGAGACCGACCCCTTCGCCGCACTGGGTGACACCGAGGCCCGCACCCGGACCCACCATGTCGTGGACCGTTTCGACGGATCCCTCGGGCTGCTCCTGCTGCGCCTGGTCGTCGCCGCCGTGGTGGGGGTGCGGGGCCTGCAGAAGATCTCGCACCGGGACGAGACCGTGCAGATGCTGCGGGCAGTGAGGATGCCGGCCTACGACGTGCTGGGGGCGCTCTTCGGGCCGGTCCAGCTCGCCATGGCCGTGGCGCTCGTGCTCGGCCTCGCCGTCCGCGTGGTCGGGGCCGGGGTTGCCGCCAGTGCCATCACGGCCCTCGTCCTGGTCAACTGGGCAACGGGGTCGCAGATCTTCACCTCGGGCGTCCCGGGGTTCGACGGCGACTTCCAGCTGCTGCTCGCGGGGGCGGGTGTCGCCCTGCTGGGCCTCGGTGGGGGAGGGCTCGGGCTCGACCGCGTCGTGCGCAACCGGGGCACGGCGGCGAGCTGACGACCTCATCCGGTGGCGCGTGGCCGCTCGTGGTGGCTCCGGCAGCCTTCGACGGACGGGATAGTCTCGCCCCGTGGTCGACGATGCGGGGGCGGGGAGCCGGGAGGACCCCTCGGCAGGCCGCCCCACCCAGGGGCAGGTGGTCAGCGACCGGGTGCTCACGGTGCCCAACGCGCTCTCGTTCCTGCGGCTGCTCGGCGTCCCCCTCTTCCTGTGGCTGCTGCTGCAGCGCCACGACGGGTGGGCGGTCGTGGTGCTCGTCGTCTCCGGTGTCACCGACTACCTCGATGGCAAGATCGCCCGGCGCTACGGGCTGGTCTCTCGCGTCGGTGAGCTGCTCGACCCGGCTGCCGACCGCCTCTACACCCTCACGGCCATCGTCGCCTTCGCCTGGCGCGACATCATCCCGGTGTGGCTGCTCGTGCTCCTGCTCACCCGTGACCTGCTCATGGCGGTACTCGTGCTGGCCCTCAAGCGGATCGGTCAGACCGGCCTGCCGGTGCACTTCGTCGGCAAGGCGGCGACCTTCAACCTGCTCTACGCCTTCCCGATCCTGCTGCTCTCCGTGGCCCCCGGGTCGGTCGGCGCGGTGGCCGCCCCGATCGGGTGGGCCTTCACCTGGTGGGGCGTGGGCCTCTACTGGCTCGCCGCCGGCATGTATGCCGTCCAGGCCGTCGACCTCCTGCGGCGCCACCCGTCCCGCTCGCCCCTGCCGACCGGTGCGGTCTGAGCCCGTGGTCGCCCCCGCGCCGCGCCGCGCCGACGCCTCGATGACCCTGCTCACGCAGATCCTCGAGCGTCCCCTCGACCCGGGCTATGCGGCCGCGTCCGAGCGACGAACCCGGGCCGGGGGTCCGGCCAGCCGCGGCACCCGCACCTGGCTCCTGGCCGTGGCGGCCCTGCTCATCGGCTTCCTCCTCGCCGCATCGGCGCTCACCCTGCGCCCCACGGGCACGACCGCGAGCCGGGAGAAGCAGCAGCTCATCGACCAGGTCCACGCCCGTCAGGCCAACGGTGACGAGCAGGTCGCGGCGATCGAGCAGCTGAGGACCCAGATCACCGCATCGCGGGACGCCGCCATCGGGGGGTCGGCCACGGCCCTCACCGATCAGCTGCGACGGCTGTCGCTGACGACCGGTGACGTCGCGGTGCAGGGTCCCGGCATGACCGTGACCCTGCAGGACGCCCCGAGCGCCGTGCCCGGACCGGGCCAGCCGCGCACCGGTGCCACCGCCCAGGAGGGCCGGGTGACCTCGACCGACCTGCAGATCGTCGTCAACGGGCTCTGGGAGGCCGGGGCGGAGGCGATGTCCGTCAACGGGCAGCGACTCACCGCCCGCTCGGCCATCCGCTTCGCCGGGCAGGCCATCCTGGTCGACTACCGACCCCTCTCGCCGCCCTACGTCATCACCGCGATCGGCGACCAGCGGGCGCTTCCCACGGCGTTCGCGCAGACCGTGGGGGGCAGCTACCTGACCGCCCTGCGCGACAACTACCAGATCCCCTCCAGCACGACCTCGGACGCGCGGCTCGTCGTGCCCCGGAGCCCCACGCTCGAGGTCGACCGGGCCACGCCGGTGCCCACTGCGTCTCCGACGTCCCGCACGCCCGACCCGGGAGTGACCCCGTGATCCCCGCCCTCGGCCTGCTGGCCGGCCTCGTCGCCGGTCTGCTGCTGCACCCCGCAGTGCCCCTCGGCCTGCAGCCCTACCTCCCCATCGCCGTGATCGCCGCCCTCGACGCCGTCTTCGGCGGCGTCCGGGCGGTGCTCGACGGCATCTTCGACGACCGGGTCTTCGTCGTGTCGTTCCTGTCGAACGTGGTCGTGGCGGCTTTCATCGTCTTTCTCGGTGACCAGCTCGGCGTGGGCACCCAGCTCTCCACCGGGGTGGTCGTGGTGCTCGGCGTGCGGATCTTCTCCAACGTGGCCTCCATCCGGCGACACCTCTTCAAGGCCTGAGGGTGAGGCAGGAGATGGGCCGTGAGGATGAGGGAGCACCGGTGGAGCCGATGGAGACGGTGAAGCCGGTGCAGCCGGGCTCCGACGCGGAGGGCGTCGGCTCGGCCTGGCGGAGGTTGGTGCGCGCCGGCGCCCCGCGGGGCACTCGAGCCCAGGTCCTCGGCGCGGTCCTCACCCTGGCCCTCGGCTTCGCCATCGCCACGCAGGTGCAGCAGACGCAGGAGGGAGGTCTCGACCAGATGCGGCAGGACGACCTCGTGCGCGTGCTCGACGACGTGAGCCAGCGCTCGGCCCGGCTCGACCTGCAGGTGCGGGACCTGCAGAACCAGCGCGACCGGCTGACGGCGGGCGCCGGCAGCAGCCAGGAGGCGGTGGACCAGGCCCGTCGGCGGCTCGACGCGCTGCGCCTCCTCGGGGGGACGGCCCCGGCCCAGGGCCCGGGCATCCGCATCACCATCGTCGACCCGGGCTCTGCCGTCCTGGCGGCGCAGCTGCTCGACGTGCTCCAGGAGCTGCGTGACGCCGGCTCGGAGGTCGTCCAGGTCGGACCGGTGCGGATCGTCGCGAGCTCCTGGTTCGCCGACCGCGACGGTTCGCTGGTCGCCGACGGCACCCCCCTCACCCGTCCGGTCGTGGTGCTCGCGATCGGTGACCCCCAGACGATGGCGTCGGCCATGACGATCCCGGGGGGGATCGTCGAGACCCTGAGGCGACTGGGCGCGACGGCGCACGTCGAGCAGCTGGACTCCGTACGGGTCGATGCGGTGGCCTCGCCGACGACCCCTCGTTACGCTCAGGCCGTCCCGGAGTCCGCACCCTCCACCACCCCCCGGTAGCCTCCCTCCGGGTGCAGGTCTCACGGCGGCGCCCGACCTTTCACCACCGACCATGTCCACCCCGGCAAGGAGCCCCATGAGCGACCTCGACTACCCCGACACCCTGAAGTACACCTCCGACCACGAGTGGGTGCAGGAGGTCGAGGGGGGCGCCATCCGCATCGGGATCACCGCCTTCGCGCAGGACGCGCTCGGCGACGTCGTCTACGTCCAGCTCCCGGCGGTGGGCGACACGGTGACGGCCGGCGAGACCTGCGGCGAGGTCGAGTCGACCAAGTCGGTGAGCGACGTCTTCGCCCCGGTGAGCGGCGAGGTCGTGGCGACGAACGAGGCCCTCGATCACAGCCCCGAGCTGGTCAACTCCGCTCCCTACACGGAGGGCTGGATGTACGAGGTCCGGCCCAGCGGCGACCTGCCCGACGGGCTCATGGACGCCGGGTCCTACCGGGCCAGCCTCAGCTGACCCTGAGGGCGTCGCCAGGGCCGCAGCGGGTGTCATAGGGTTTGTCCTGACGGGGCGAGTGCCCGCAGGGGGTGACCACGAGAGGAGGGCCGGATCATGACGGATGACAACGGGCGAGCACCAGAGCCCACGACGATGCGGTTCCAGGGGGTCGGCGAGCCGGAGAAGACCGACCCTGACACCAGGGGGCTGTCGCTCGAGGACCAGGCCACCATCGACGCCCTGCGACCGGGCACAGCGCTGCTGGTCGTCCTCCGCGGCCCTAACAGCGGGGCCCGGTTCCTGCTCGACGACCCCGTGGTCACCACGGGGCGGCACCCAGACGCAGACATCTTCCTCGACGACGTGACGGTCTCGCGCAAGCACGCGGAGTTCCGACGCGTCGACGCCGGGTATGCCGTGCACGACGTCGGGTCGCTGAACGGCACCTACGTCGACAAGGAGCTCGTCGAGCAGGCCGTGCTGCGCATCGGCGACGAGGTGCAGATCGGCAAGTTCCGCCTCGTCTACTACGCCGCTCGCGGCGAGTGACGGCAGCCACCGCGAGGATCCGCAGGTGAACGAGAGCGCGCGATCCATCGGCGCGGTCGTTGACGAGCTCCTGCCGGAGTTCCCCGACCTCACCATCAGCAAGATCCGCTTCCTCGAGGCGGAGGGTCTGATCACCCCGGAGCGCGCGACCTCGGGCTACCGTCGCTACCGGCGGGACGACGTCGCCCGGCTGCGCTACGTCCTCGTGGCCCAGCGCGACCGGTTCTGGCCCCTGAAGGTGATCCGCGAGGCGCTCGACGCCCTCGACCGGGGCCTCGAGCCGTCGCACGACGGCGGGGTGGTGGGAGCCCCGGACGGCTCACCGGGGTCGGGCGTCGACGAGGTCTCGGGCACCCCCGGCCTCCCGTCCGTCCCGTCGCCCGATCCGGGCGAGGGGCTACCGCCGCAGGGCGACCTCCGCGCGCCTCGCCGCCTGCGGCTGACCGAGACGGAGATCCGGACGGCCAGTGGGCTCGACGTGGACACGTTCGCCTCACTGGTGACCTACGGGCTGCTCCGCCAGGGTGCCGACGGGCACTACGACGCCGCCGCGCTCGAGATCGCGCGCTCGGCCGGTGCCCTCGCCGGCGTCGGCATCGAGGCCCGTCACCTGCGTCCGTTCCGCACGGCTGCCGACCGTGAGATCGGGCTGGTGAGACAGGCCGTGCGCCCTGGTGACGACGAGGAGACTGCACGCGTGCTGCGCCACTGCCTGGCCCTGCACGTGGCGCTGGTCAAGGCGGGGCTCGGTTCCTGAGCCGACAGGGGTAACGTGGGAGCTGTGAAACCGGTCGACGTCCTCGGGGTGCGGGTCGAGATGCCCACCAACCAACCGATCGTCCTGTTGCGCGAGCGCGACGGCGACCGCTACCTCACCATCTGGATCGGTGCGGCCGAGGCGACGGCGATCGCCTACGCCCAGCAGGGGGTCGTGCCACCTCGCCCCCTGACCCACGACCTGTTCAAGGACGTGCTCGACGGCCTCGGGCACGCGGTCACCGAGATCAGGATCGTCGCGCTGCGGGACAAGGTCTTCTACGCCCAGCTGCTCATCGACGGGACGCACGAGATCAGCGCGCGCCCGTCGGACGCCATCGCGTTGGCGCTGCGCACCGGCACCCCCATCGTGGTGGCCGAGGCGGTCCTCGACGAGGCGGGTGTGGCCCTGGCTCCCGAGGAGGATGACGAGGTGGAGCGCTTCCGCGAGTTCCTCGACCAGGTCTCGGCCGAGGACTTCGGGTCCGCCGCCGAAGGTCCGCACGAGCCCGGCGTCGGTGACGCGCCGGACGACGTCAGGGGTGAGGCTCCAGGCGAGGGTGACGACCCGCCTGAGCGTTGAGTCTCACCCTCAAGTGAAAGGTGAGGTGTCGCAGGAGGGCCGCGACACGCCGTATTCGTCAGGCCGTGGTGATTGACGGTGCCCGGGGGGGCGCCGTACGGTCAGGGTCCAGAAGCACGACGGTGTAGTTACACACGCGGTCCCACCGGCCGCGGTCCACCAGGGCTTCGGAGGTTTCCGGGCCACGGCCCGGCCCCGCCGGGCGCTACCGAACGAGGAGGTCATGCGTGAACACCACGGGTGACGCACACCAGGAGCCGAAGACGGCCTTGCCGATCGCGGCCCAGGGCCTGCTCTTCGACGACGACCTGCCCGACCTCAGCGACGACATCGGCTACCGCGGCCCGACGGCCTGCAAGGCGGCCGGCATCACCTACCGCCAGCTCGACTACTGGGCCCGCACCGGCATCGTCGAGCCCTCCGTGCGCACGGCGGGGGGCTCCGGCACCCAGCGCCTGTACGGCTTCCGCGACATCCTCGTGCTGAAGGTCGTCAAGCGGCTGCTCGACACCGGTGTGTCCCTGCAGCAGATCCGGGTCGCGATCGCGCACCTGCGTGAGCGGGGAGTAGAGGACCTGGCGCAGATCACCTTGATGAGTGACGGCGCATCGGTCTACGAGTGCACGTCCGCCGACGAGGTCATCGACCTCGTGCAGGGCGGCCAGGGCGTCTTCGGCATCGCGGTGGGCCGCGTCTGGCGAGAGATCGAGGGCACCCTCTCGGCGCTCCCCAGCGAGCGCGCCGGTGACGAGACCCCGCTGCCGCAGGCTGACGACGAGCTGTCTGTCCGTCGGCTGCGCAAGACCTCCTGAACCCGCCCCACCGGGCGAGCCGCGAGCCCGTCGACGGGTAGACTGGTGTCGCCGCATCACCTCATGTGGGAGAGCCCCCGGGACGACCGAGCAGATCGGGCGTCAGCCGGGGCGCCGAAGGGGCAACACCCCGGAACCTCTCAGGCGCAAAGGACCACGTGAGCCAGGCAACTCTGGAGCAGGCCCGCCGTCACCGGGGGTCGTGACGACAGAGGGGGAGAACCGTCACGACCGCGTCCCCCGCAGCCTCCGAGGAGCCCCATGACCGCCGGTACGACGACCTACGTCCCCACCTCCGAGACGGAGGCAGGACAGACCTCCTCGGCAGGCGGGGTCACACCCGCCGCTGCGCCGAGCGCGCCCCGCGCCCCGGGGGCGCAGGGCAACCTGAGCCCCTTCGTGGCCCGCCACGTCGGCCCCGACGCCGCGGACGTGGCGGCCATGCTCGATGTCGTGGGGCAGCCGTCCCTCCAGGCCCTGGTGGCGGCCGCCATCCCGGGGAGCATCCGCTCGGAGCGTGAGCTGCGCATCGACGCCGCCCCCTCCGAGGAAGCCGTCGTCGACGAGCTGCGCGCCCTGGCGGCTCGCAACACCGTGCTGAGGTCGATGATCGGGCTCGGCTACTACGGCACCGTCACGCCGCCGGTGGTGCAGCGCAACGTCCTGGAGAACCCTGCCTGGTACACCGCGTACACGCCGTACCAGCCGGAGATCTCGCAGGGTCGTCTCGAGGCCCTGATCAACTTCCAGACGGTGGTCAGCGACCTGACGGGGCTGCCGATCAGCGGGGCCTCGCTGCTCGACGAGTCGACCGCGGCCGCCGAAGCCATGACCTTGATGCGCAGGATGAGCAAGGCGCCCTCCGACGCCGTCCTGCTCGTCGACTCCCACGTCATGCCGCAGACCATCGCCGTGATCCACACCCGCGCCCAGCCGCTCGAGATCCCGGTCGTCGTCGCCGACCTCACGGGACTCGACGCAGCCGCAGCCCTGCGGGCCGCCGCCGGTGACCGGGACGTCTACGGCGTGGTCCTGCAGTACCCCGGTGCCGACGGCGAGATCCGTGACGCCGCCACGATCGCCACGGCCGCCCACGAGCACGGAGCCCTGGTGACGGCGTGCGCCGACCTGCTGGCGCTCACCCTCATCACGCCTCCCGGCGAGTGGGGGGCCGACATCGCGGTGGGCTCGAGCCAGCGCTTCGGCGTGCCGATGGGCTTCGGAGGCCCCCACGCGGGCTACATGGCGGTGCGCCAGGGTCTCGAGCGCTCGATGCCCGGCCGCCTGGTGGGCGTGTCGGTCGACAGCGACGGCCACCCGGCATACCGGCTCGCGCTGCAGACGCGTGAACAGCACATCCGTCGCGAGAAGGCGACCTCCAACATCTGCACGGCGCAGGTCCTGCTCGCCGTCATGGCCGGGATGTATGCCGTGTGGCACGGCCCCGACGGGCTCGCGGCCATCGCCCGCCGGGTGCACGGCTTCGCCCGCACCCTCGCCGAGGGTCTGCAGGGGGCCGAGGTCCAGGTGGTCACGACGGCGTACTTCGACACCCTGACGGTGCGGGTGCCCGGGCGCGCCGAGCAGGTGCTCGCCGAGGCCGCGACCAGGGGGGTCAACCTGCACCTGGTCGACGCCGACACGCTCAGCATGAGCGTCGACGAGAAGACGACCGGCCACGACCTCACCGCCGTGTGGAGCGCCTTCGGCGTGCCCGGCGTCGAGCCCGAGCCCTCGACCGACGGGCCGGTCTGGGCCGAGAAGGTCTCCCGGACCAGCGGCTACCTCACGCACCCCGTCTTCCACGACCACCGCAGCGAGACCCAGATGCTGCGCTACCTGCGACGCCTGGCCGACCGGGACTTCGCCCTCGACCGCGGGATGATCCCGCTCGGCTCGTGCACGATGAAGCTCAACGCGACGACCGAGATGCTCGCGGTGACCTGGCCGGAGTTCGCCGAGCTGCACCCCTTCGCGCCCACCGTGCAGACGGAGGGCATCCGTGAGGTGGTGGCCGACCTGTCGGCGTGGCTGTGCGAGATCACCGGCTACGACGCCGTGTCGCTGCAGCCCAATGCCGGGTCACAGGGGGAGTTCGCCGGGCTGCTGGCGATCCACGCCTACCACCAGTCCACCGGGCAGGGCCACCGCCGCGTCTGCCTGATCCCCGCGAGCGCCCACGGCACGAACGCCGCGTCGGCGGTCATGGCCGGTCTCAAGGTGGTCGTCGTGAAGACGGCCGAGGGTGGTGACGTCGACCTCGACGACCTGCGGGCCAAGATCGAGCAGCACCGCGACGACCTCGCGGCGATCATGGTCACCTACCCCTCGACCCACGGGGTCTACGAGGACACCATCGGCGAGCTCTGCGCCCTCGTGCACGACGCCGGTGGTCAGGTCTACGTCGACGGGGCCAACCTCAACGCCCTCGTGGGCCTCGCTCAGCCGGGCAAGTTCGGGGCCGACGTGTCCCACCTCAACCTGCACAAGACCTTCTGCATCCCGCACGGCGGCGGCGGTCCGGGTGTGGGCCCGGTCGCCGTGCGGTCGCACCTGGCCCCCTTCCTGCCCAACCACCCGCTCGCCCCGGAGGCCGGTCCGTCCACCGGGGTCGGGCCGGTGGCGGGGGCGCCGTACGGCTCCGCCAGCATCCTGCCCATCTCGTGGGCCTACGTGCGGCTCATGGGTGGCGCGGGTATGACGCACGCGACCGAGGTGGCGGTCCTCAGCGCCAACTACATCGCCGCCCGCGTGCGAGAGCACTTCCCGGTGCTCTACTCCGGTGAGGGCGGCGTCGTGGCCCACGAGTGCATCCTCGACCTGCGCGACCTGACCAAGCGCACCGGCGTGACGGTCGACGACGTGGCCAAGCGCCTGGTCGACTACGGCTTCCACGCCCCGACCATGAGCTTCCCCGTCGCCGGCACGCTCATGGTGGAGCCGACCGAGAGCGAGGACAAGGGCGAGATCGACCGCTTCTGTGACGCGATGATCGCCATCCGCGGTGAGATCGAGCAGGTGGAGCAGGGACGGGTGGCGGTGGCCGACTCGATGCTGCGGCACGCCCCTCACACGTCGATGTCGATCGCGGGGGAGTGGGACCACCCCTACGAGCGCACCGCCGCCGCGTTCCCCGTGGGCGTCGTGGCACCCGACAAGTACTGGCCTCCGGTGCGACGTATCGACGGAGCGTACGGCGACCGCAACCTCGTCTGCTCCTGCCCGCCGCCCGAGGCCTTCGAGGACTGAGCGCGGTGCCCGGTGGTCAGGCCGCCGGTCGGGAGGCAGTCCGGATGCTGACCGACGAGCCGGCGTGCGTCTTCGTCACGCAGATCTGCGTCGGGATGCGGGTGAGCAGGTCGGTGACGTGGCTGACCACACCGACCGCCCGCCCACCCTCTCGCAACCCGTCGAGCACCGTGAGCACCTCCTCGAGGCTGTCGTCGTCGAGCGTGCCGAAGCCCTCGTCGACGAAGAGGGTCTGCAGGTCGAAGCCCCCCGCCTCCTCGCGCACGGCGTCGGCGAGACCAAGGGCCAGGGCCAGCGAGGCCATGAAGGACTCACCGCCCGAAAGGGTGCTGGTGTCGCGCACCGCGCCGGTCCAGAGGTCGCGCACGACCAGACCGAGGCCGCTGCGTCGACGACCGGAGTCGAGGCCGTCGCTGTGCTGGAGCTGGTAGCGGCCGTCACCCATCACCGCCAGCCGTTCGTTGGCGAGCGCCGCGACCTTCTCGAGCCGGGCGGCCAGGACGAAGGACGACAGGCGCATCCGCAGCGTGTTGTCGGCACCCACCCCCGTGACGAGGGCCGCGAGGTCGCTGACCTGCTCCGACCGGGCCACCAGGGGCACGAGCCGCACGCCCGAGGCCCGCAGGGAGTCGACGAGCCCGGTGAGCTGCTGGTGGGCCTGTCGGGCGATGACGTCGCGCTGCTGGGCCGCCCGCTGCCGGGAGCGGGCCTCCGTCACGGCCTGGGCGGCACCCGCTTCGTCGGCGGGAGGGAGCTGTGCGGCCCGGTGCACCAGCTCGTCGGCGAGCACCTGCTCCGCTGCCGCACGGCGGGCCCGCGCCTCGTTGACCATCGTCTCGAGTCGGGCGACCTCGGGTGGGGGCGTCGCGGCCGCCCGCACCTCGTCGGTGGAGGCGAACCCCCGCTCGCGCAGGGTCTCGGTCAGGCGCACCTCGCACGCGGCGAGCTCCGCGCCGGCCTCGTCAGACGAGCGCAACCGGGTCTGCAGGTCACGCAGGGTCTCGCGGACGGCGCAGTGGTGGCGCACCGCCTGCTCGACGTGACCGACACCGCCGCTGGCCGACCCGTCGTCGACCATGTCTGCTGAGACGCGGCACGGGCAGGTGGAGTGGTCGGCCAGGGCGTCGTCACGACGTCTCTCCAGGGTCGCCAGCGAGCCCTGGGCCTCGGTCAGGAGAGCCTGCCCGCCGGCCATCGTCCGGGCGAGCTCGGACACGCGGCGATCCTGGGCAGCCACGGCCTCGGTGGCGGCGGTCACCCGGGTGTCGAGGACTCGTGCGGTGTCGGGTGGGTCGGCAAGATCCCGCAGCGCGGTCTGCACCTGCACGAGCTCGGACCGCCAGGCCTCGGGGTCGGCCGTCGCCACGAGGTCCTCGTCGCGCTGCCAGTCGGCGAGCCCCTCGGGGGCGTGCGGGACATCGGGTGCGCCAGGGGAGTCACGCTCCTCGACGGCCCGCAGCTGACGGGCGAGATCGGTGGTGCGCGAGCGCACGTCGGCCCGCGCCGCCGCGAGCTGGGC
>JALYVC010000033.1 GCA_030853445.1 Actinomycetota bacterium
GCGATGGCCCAGAGGTCGCCCTTCTTGGTCCGCTTGACCTGCAGCCCGGTGATCAGCCCCGCGACCGTGACCGTGCCACCCTCGGAGGGCGGGTCGTCGCCGGTCAGGGCGGCGATCGAGGTGTCGGCGTGCTGGGCGAGCAGGTGCTCGATACCGAGGAGCGGGTGGTCGCTGACGTAGAGCCCGAGCATCTCGCGCTCGAAGGCCAACAGGGTGGGCTTCTCCCACTCGGCGAGAGGCACGGGGGGCAGGCCGTCGAAGGGGTCGGCCCCAGCCCCGGAGTCGTCGTCCCCGAAGCTGCCGAAGAGGCTCTCCTGACCGATCGCCTCCTGACGCTTCACCTCGACCAGGGCCTCGATGAAGGTCTCGTGCACCTCGAGCATCCCGCGACGGCTCTCACCGAGGCTGTCGAAGGCACCCGACTTGATGAGCGACTCGATCGTGCGCTTGTTGCAGACGACGGCCGGCACCTTGCCGAGGAAGTCCTTGAAGGAGGAGTAGGACCCCTTCTCGCCGCGGGTGCGGACGACCGCCTCGACGACGTTGGCCCCGACGTTGCGCACGGCCTCCATCCCGAAGCGGATGTCGGTGCCCACGGCCGCGAAGTTGCCGATCGAGGAGTTGACGTCAGGAGGGAGCACCTTGATGCCCATGCGTCGGCACTCGTTGAGGTAGAGCGCGGACTTGTCCTTGTCGTCGCGCACGCTCGTGAGCAGGGCGGCCATGTACTCCGCCGGGTAGTTGGCCTTGAGGTAGGCGGTCCAGTACGACACGAGGCCGTAGGCGGCCGTGTGCGCCTTGTTGAAGGCGTAGTCGGAGAAGGGGACGAGGACCCCCCACAGCGCCGCGACCGAGGCCTCGTTGAAGCCCTGGGCCTTCATGCCGTCGGAGAAGGGGACGTACTCGGCGTCGAGGACCTCCTTCTTCTTCTTGCCCATCGCCCGGCGCAGCAGGTCGGCGGTGCCGAGGGTGTAGCCCGCGAGCTTCTGGGCGATCTCCATCACCTGCTCCTGGTAGATCACCAGGCCGTACGTCGTGCCGAGGATGGGCTCGAGCGCGGTCACCATCTCGGGTTGGAGCTTGCCCTTGAGCTGGGGGTCGAGCGGGATGAGCTCCTGCTTGCCGTTCTTGCGCAGGGCGAAGTTGGTGTGGGCGTTGACGCCCATGGGACCCGGCCGGTAGAGCGCGAGGGCCGCGGAGATGTCTTCGAAGCTGTCGGGCTGCATCAGCTTGAGCAGGGTGCGCATGCCACCGCCGTCGAGCTGGAACACCCCGAGGGTGTCGCCCCGGCAGAGCAGCTCGTAGGTCGGCCGGTCGTCGAGCGTCTTGGTCAGGACGTCGAGGTCGATCTCCTCGTCGCGGTTGGAGCGGATGTTGTCGATGGCGTCGTCGAGGATGGTGAGGTTGCGAAGGCCGAGGAAGTCCATCTTGACCAGGCCGAGCGTCTCACAGCTCGGGTAGTCGAACTGGGTGATGACCTGGCCGTCCTGAAGGCGACGCATGATGGGGATGACGTCGACGAGCGGCTCGCTGCTCATGATGACGCCAGCTGCGTGCACCCCCCACTGGCGCTTGAGGCCCTCGAGTCCCCTGGCGGTGTCGACGACCTCGAGCGCGCCGGGCTCGACCTCGACGAGCTGGCGGAACTCGCCGCCCTCGTTGTACCGCGCGTGCGTCGGGTCGTAGACAGCCGACAGCGACACGCCCTTGCCCATGACGTCGGCCGGCATCGCCTTGGTCAGCTTGTCGCCCATCGAGAACGGGTGGCCGAGCACCCGGCCGGCGTCCTTGACGGCCTGCTTGGCCTTGATGGTGCCGTAGGTGACGATCTGGGCGACGCGGTCGGCGCCGTACTTCTCGGTGACGTACTTGATGACCTCGCCACGGCGGCGCTCGTCGAAGTCGACGTCGAAGTCGGGCATGGAGGCCCGCTCGGGGTTGAGGAAGCGCTCGAAGATCAGGCCGTGCGGCACCGGGTCGAGGTCGGTGATCCCCATGGCGTAGGCGCACATGGAGCCCGCACCCGACCCGCGACCCGGCCCGACCCGGATGCCGTTGTCCTTGGCCCAGTTGATGAAGTCGGCGACGACGAGGAAGTAGCCGGGGTAGCCCTTGCCGACGATGACGTCGATCTCGTATGCCGCCTGCGTCGTGGCGTAGTCGGGCACCCCGTCGGGGAAGCGTCGCACGAGGCCGCTGGTGAC
>JALYVC010000052.1 GCA_030853445.1 Actinomycetota bacterium
GGCCGACGGTGTCGCCGCGGCGCCAGTCCGGCCCCGAGGCCGGGTCCTCGGCCCAGAAGCCGAGGGCCACGCACACCGAGGGGAGCATGGCGGAGGCCGCTCGGGCATAGCCGGCGGGTGAGGGGTGGAAGCGGTCCTGGCTGAACATCTCGCGGGGTCGCTGCGCGAACTCCGGCCCGATGAGGTCGCCGAGCGAGACGGTGCGCCCGCCCGCCTCGACGACCGCGACGATCTGGGCCGCGGCGAGGTCGCGGCTCCAGCGGCGCACGAGCGCCCGCAGCGGCTGCCCGACCGGCTCGAGGGTGCCGAGGTCGGGGCAGGTACCCACGACCACCTCGGCGCCGACGTCGGTCAGACGCCGCACGGCGTCGCCGAGGTGGCGCACCGCGACCGACTTGTCGATGCGGTGCGTGACGTCGTTGGCGCCGATGAGGATCGCCGCGGCGTCCGGGCGCGGCACGGCGTCGAGAGCGTTGATCACCTGCAGCTCGAGGCCGCTCGACTCCGCACCGACGACCGCGACGTTGGTCAGCCTTACCGGCCGGCCGGAGAAGGCCGAGACGCCGTTGGCGAGGATCGCCCCGACCGTCTGGGCCGCGTGGTCGGCGCCCTGGCCGGCGGCGGTGCTGTCTCCGAGGACGAGCAGCTCGATGGGCGGGGACGAACCGGCGCCGTAGAGCCCGTTGTCGTCGGGCGAGCCGTCGAAGGGCTGCCCGATGAAGCGGCGGGCCAGCTGGGCCTCGACCTTGATGACGCCGTAGCCGATGGCGCCGAGGGCACCGATGCCGGCCACGCCGAAGCCTCCGCCGTAAGCGGCCACCTGGGCGATGTTCCGCGCCCGGCGAGCTCTGCCCATCGCGCCTGCCCCTTCGCCCGTGTCCGCCGGTGAGAGCGGTCGCCGATGTCTGCTGATCCGCAGCCGTTGTGACCGTGAGCACCCCGTCCCTCACGGTAGCTCCCGCTCCCGACAGCAGGAGGCCCGTTTCGTGTAGATAGTCCGTTTGTGCCATCGGATCAGTCTGCGAGGATGCCGTAGTGAAGTATGCAGAGCACATCTCCGACCTCGTAGGGGGCACCCCCCTCGTCAAGCTCTCCACCGTCACGGAGGGCATCGCCTGTACCGTGCTCGCCAAGGTGGAGTACCTCAACCCCGGCGGGTCGGTCAAGGACCGCATCGCGCTGCGCATGATCGAGGCCGCCGAGCGCTCGGGCGAGCTGAAGCCCGGCGGCACCATCGTCGAGCCGACCTCCGGCAACACCGGCGTCGGCCTGGCCCTGGTGGCCCAGAGGCGCGGCTACTCCTGCGTCTTCGTCTGCCCCGACAAGGTCGCTGAGGACAAGCGCAACGTCCTCCAGGCGTACGGCGCCCAGGTGGTCGTCTGCCCGACGGCGGTCGCCCCCGACCACCCCGACTCCTACTACTCGGTCTCCGACCGGCTCGTGCAGGAGATCGACGGTGCGTGGAAGCCCAACCAGTACTACAACCCCGAGGGTCCGAACAGCCACTACGCCACCACCGGCCCCGAGATCTGGGCCGACACCGAGGGCGAGATCACGCACTTCGTGGCGGGCGTCGGCACGGGCGGCACCATCAGCGGCACCGGTCGCTACCTCAAGGAGGTGTCCGGCGGCTCCGTACGGGTCATCGGGTCCGACCCCGAGGGGTCGGTCTACTCCGGTGGGGACGGCCGCCCCTACCTCGTCGAGGGTGTCGGTGAGGACTTCTGGCCGGGCGCCTACGACCCGTCGGTCGTCGACGAGGTGATCCCCGTCTCCGACGCCGACTCCTTCGCCATGACGCGTCGCCTGGCCCGTGAGGAGGGTCTGCTGGTGGGTGGCTCGTGCGGCATGGCCGTCGTGTCGGCCCTGCGGGCCGCCACGGACCTGCCGGCCGATGCGGTCATGGTCGTGCTGCTGCCCGACTCGGGCCGTGGCTACATGAGCAAGATCTTCAACGACGAGTGGATGGCGTCGTACGGCTTCCTGCACGACGAGGGCGCCGCGGGCAGGACCGTCGGCGACGTGCTGCGCACCAAGTCGGGCGCCCTGCCCGACCTCGTGCACACCCACCCCGCCGAGACCATCCGCACGGCCATCGACATCCTGCGGGAGTACGGCGTCTCGCAGATGCCGGTCGTCAAGGCCGAGCCCCCGGTGATGTCGGGAGAGGTGGCCGGGTCGGTGAGCGAGCGCACGCTGCTCGAGCTGCTCTTCACGTCGCAGGCCCACCTCGCCGACGCCGTGGAGACGCACATGGAGCCGGGGCTCCCGCTGGTGGGGGCCGGCGAGAAGGTCGCCGTCGCCCGCGCCGAGCTCGAGCGGTCGGACGCCATCCTCGTGGTCGACGGGGGCAAGCCGGTCGGGGTCCTGACCCGCGCCGACCTGCTGGGCTTCCTCAGCGACTGATCAGGGTGGGCGGGATCTAACCGAGGGGCCGTGGGCCGGAGGCCGCTCCGGGGGGGACAGCGGCCCCCGGCTTCCGTACGGCGTCGGGGGGTCGGTGCGCCGTACGGGGAGGCTCCCGGAAGGTCGACACAGAAGCCCCTCCGATTATGCCGTCCACCCCTAGACTCTGAAAATGCCCAAAATGGCAGGTGCGGCGCGCGGATCTGCAGATCAGCCGCGAGGCGCGCCCAGCCCCGATCTGCTGCTCGTCCTGCTCGAGGTGGCCCGCACCGGGCGCTTCATCCTCGCCGCCCAGAATCTGGGCGTCGACCACACGACGGTGGCGCGCAAGATCACCGCCCTCGAGCGCATCGCGGGCGGCCGGGTGCTCGACCGGACCCCGGGTGGCTGGCTGCTGACTCCCCTCGGGCGGCGTCTGGCGGCCGTTGCCGAGCAGGTCTCCGACCTGCTGCAGGGTCTCGGCCCCGATGGCGAGCCCGTCGACCGGGTCTCGGGCACGGTGAGGATGACGGCCACCGACGGCTTCAGTGCCTACGTCGCTGCCCCGGCCGTGGCGCGCCTGCTGCGAGCCCACCCCGGGCTGCGGGTCGAGGTCGTCACCCTCACCCGCCGGGCGCTGACGCAGCGTTCGGGGGTCGACGTCGAGGTCGTCGTGGGTGAGCCCCAGGTGCACCGCGCCCAGGCCGTGCGGCTGGGTGACTACGAGCTCGGAATGTATGCCTCCCGCGACTACCTGCGTCTCCGCGGTGAGCCACGGGCGCTGGCCGACCTCGCCGAGCACGGGCTCGTCTACTTCGTCGACGCCATGCTGCAGGTCGACGACCTCGACGCCCCGCTCCGGCTGGTGCCCGCGATGGCCGAGGCGCTCACCTCGACCAACGTCTTCGTGCACGTGGAGGCGACCAGGGTCGGCGCGGGCATCGGTTTCCTGCCCTGCTTCATGGCCGACCGGCACGCCGACCTGGTGCGGGTGCTGCCCGGGCAGGTGACCGAGCGGCTGACCTACTGGATGGTGCTGCGCCCGGAGGCGTTGCGGTCGCCCGCGACCGCCGCCGTGGCCGACGCCCTGCGTCGCGAGACGCGCCGGCTCACGCCGGTGCTCCTGCCGGG
>JALYVC010000055.1 GCA_030853445.1 Actinomycetota bacterium
ACCCCGAAGCAGGCACCTGCTTCGGGGTCAGCCCTCTTGCCGTACGCGGCCCCACGGCCGGCACCGGTCGACTCAGAGCGTGAAGACGACCTTGCCGAACACGTCGCCCTGCGCCATCCGCGCGAAACCGTCGCGGGCCTGCGACAGGGGGATGGTGCTGTCGATGGCCGGTTGCAGCCCCTTCAGGGTCAGGAAGCGGGCCAGCTGCTCGAGCTCGCCGCGTGAGCCCATGGTCGAGCCGATGACCCTCAGCTGCTTGAAGAAGATCTTGGTCAGCTCGGCCTTGGCCGGGGCGTCACCCGAGGTCGCACCGGCGATGACGATGGCACCGCCGGGGTTGAGCGAGTTGACCGAGTGCGACCACGTGGCCGCGCCGACGGTCTCCATCACGGCGTCGACCCGCTCCGGCAGCCGCTCGCCCGAGCCGAAGGCGCGGTCGGCGCCGAGCTCGAGCGCCTTGGCCGCCTTGGCCTCGTCACGGCTGGTCACCCACATGCGGTAGCCCGCTGCGGCCCCCAGCTGCACGAGCGCGGTCGCGACCCCACCGCCGGCGCCCTGCACGAGCACGGTACCGCCGGGCTGCACGCCCGAGTTGGTGAAGAGCATCCGGTATGCCGTCAGCCAGGCCGTGGAGAGGCAGGCCGCAGTCTCCCACGACATCCCCTCCGGCTTCGGCACGAGGTTGTGGGTGGGCACCGCCACCTGCTCGGCGAGGGTGCCGTCGTAGATCTCCGACAGCAGCGAGCGCTTCGGGTCGAGGGTCTCGTCCCCGGTCCACCCCGGGCTGCCGATGACGGCGTGGACGATGACCTCGTTGCCGTGCTCGTCGACCCCGGCGCCGTCGCACCCGAGGATCATCGGACACCGCTCGGCGGGCAGGCCGACTCCCTTGAGCGACCACACGTCGTGGTGGTTGAGACCGGCGCTCTTCAGCGTCACCGTGGTCCACCCGTCCCGCACCTGCGGGGCGGGGCGTTCGCCCACCTCGAGGGCGCTCAGTGGGTCGTCGGCGTTGGTCGTGGCGGCGTAGGCAGCGAGCATGTCGTCAGACTAGCCACTACGCAGCCGCCCGGGGCAGCCGACGTCGACCCTCGCTCACACCGGGGCGAGCCCGAGCCGCTCCTCGACGTCGTGGACCTCTCGGGCCCGCGCCCGCCCGTCGAGCACGAGAACGACCAGTGCCACGATGCTTGTCACGGCAGGGAGCACGACCACCAGCAGCAGCGTGGGCGCCGACGGCAGCGGTGACCAGCGCAGCAGGCCGTGCAGCCCGGAGACGAGGGTTCCGGGACCTGAGCCCTTGAGCGGGGTGTACCACTGCTCGATGACGAAGACCCAGGCGGTCACGGTCGTCACGAGTCCCCCGATCAGCACGACCGGGGCGAGCAGGGGCAGGGCCGCGGGCCGCAGGACGCGCACCCACCCGAGCACCGACACCGCAGCGAGCACGATGACCAGGTGGTAGACGTAGCGCCCCTGTGCTCCCGCGATGATGAAGGACCACTTAGAGTTGGTGGCCTGCGAGCCCGCCCCGACGACCACGAAGGTGAGCAGCACAGCGGCCGTGAGCACGAGCGACATACCGCGAGCACCGTTGCGCGAGCGCGCCGTGCACGCCACGAGGATGCCGACGACGACGAGGGCGAACCAGCCGTAGGTCAGGACCGGCCCCATGCTGGGGGTGTCGGCCAGCCCGATGCCCCCCCAGATGCGCATGATGAACTGCGACGAGAACTCGGGGACGAACCGCGAGATCGGCCCGCCGCCGTCGAGCGGCCCGTAGACCTTCAGCTGGGTCGCCTCACCCAGGCCGTTGACCTGCAGGGTCTTGTAGAGCACGAGGTTGCGCACCCACCAGGTCATGCCGATGGCCCCACCGGCGGCGACGACCAGAAGGGGCCGCACGAGGGCCGCCATGGCCCGGCCCACACCACCATCGGTGCGACGCCGGCCGGCGGCCATCAGGTAGGCCGCCAGGATCACCGGGGGGAAGACCAGCCCGAAGCCCTTGGTCAGCAGGGCGACTGCGAGCGCAGCGGAGACCCACGTGGCCACGCGCAGGCCCAGGTCTCCCGTCATGACCCGGACCAGGCCCCACACCAGGACCGACCCGGCGAGCACGAGCAACGTGTCGTTCGTGACGGCGGACCCGTCACGGGCGAGGTTGGGGATCGTGAGCAGCACTGCCGCGGCCGTGAGCCCCGCCGCCGACGCCTCGATGCGGCTCTCGCGGGCGGCCTCGTCGCCGACCGGCGTCGCACCGGATGCGACGGGCCGACGCACCTGCAGAAGCCGCCGCATCGTGGCCCAGCACAGCGCCGGTAGCGGGAGGAGGAATATGGAGCTGACCAGCCGCATCAGCCAGACCTGCACGTCCCAGGCGAGGTGGTCGACCCCCGGCACCCTCAGCACCACCGCCATCGCCCAGTAGTAGAGCGGCGGGTGCTGCATCATCTGGTTGGGCTGACCGTCGACGACGAAGTCGCGCCCTCCCATCTGCGCGAAGGACGGACGCTCGCCGCGGGGCTCGATCGGGGCATCGAGGAACGCGACGCGCGGAGGGAAGCCGGGCTGCCGCGTCTGGACGCCCACGCTGGCCCGGGTGGGTGGCAGCTGGGCCGGGTCGTAGAAGTGGAACGGCGCCCCGGAGTACACGTAGGCCATGTCGATGTGCTGCGGCTCGTCATAGCCGTAGGCCATCGGCCAGACCAGTCCCGCGCCCAGCAGCACGGCCGCCCACAGGGCGGTGATCGCCCACACGGTGAGGGGAAGACGGCTGCGCAGGGGTCCGCCGGTGCGGGCGGTGCGGGTGGGGCGGTCGGACCGGGCACCGGACAAGATGACTCCTGGGCTGGCGTGACTACGAGGCAGACACCCCGTGACGAGCGCGTTCCACGGCGGGTCCTGGCGGCGGACCTGCACGAGTGCGCTCTCGGTCGAGGATCCTAACGGAGCGTGGCGCGCGTCAGCCGTCGCCGCGCGTGGGCCGCGCCCCGTGCACGATGCGCGTCACCCGCCTCGACAGCTCGAACCGGGCGCGCAGCCCCACCCTGAGGGCCAGCCGCACCGGCAGCCAGCTCCACCCGGCATATCGGCGCGAGAGGTAGCGGTAGGCGCTGTCGTGGTGGGCTCGCGAGCTGGCGACCAGGTCGCGTGACGTCGACGCCCCGCCGTGGTGGCGCACGGTCGCCGAGGGCGCGTAGACCACGTCCCAGCCGGCGTGACCGAGCCGCTCGCACAGGTCGGTGTCCTCGAAGTACATCCAGTAGGCCTCGTCGAAGCCCCCCACCGCCTCGAAGGCCTCGCGGCGCAGCAGCAGGCAGGCGCCCGACAGCCAGCCGGCCCGCTCCTCGCGCGGGTCCCCCCGCTCGCGCCGATACGACGCCGTCCACGGGTTTCGGGGCCACACCCACCCGAAGAGCGCGTGCCCGACCCCGCGACCCAGCGACGGCAGCTCGCGGGCCGACGGG
Source organism: Actinomycetota bacterium (assembly GCA_030853445.1). Taxonomy (GTDB): domain Bacteria; phylum Actinomycetota; class Actinomycetes; order Actinomycetales; family Dermatophilaceae; genus Lapillicoccus. The sequence continues at coordinate 3,471 of JALYVC010000055.1, forward strand.
TAGAGCAGCCCCTCCGTGGTGAGGATCCTTGGGCCCAGCACGCCCGCACGTGGCCACCTCGTCGCCACCTCGAGCAGCTCGTCGAGCGCCCCGCCGCCGAAGGTGAGGTCGGAGTTCGCGACGACCACCCACTCCTCCTGCGCTCGTGCCACGCCGGCATTGGCGCCGCCGCCGTAGCCGAGGTTTCGCCCTGTCTCGACCAGGGTGAGCAGGGCGCTCTCGCGCTCGCGCACCCACCCGACCGTGCCGTCCAGCGAGCCGTTGTCCACGACGGTCACGGGCACGGCATGCCTGCTGCTGCGGCGTACGGAGTCGAGCATCTGGGGCAGGTGCTCACCCGGGAACCAGGTGATGACGACGACGCGCACCTCTGGGCGCGCGGGAAGCTCGGGAAGCTCGGCCGGCTCTGCTGGCGCGGCAGTCGCGGCTGGCGCGCCCGGCTCAGGCAGGTCGGCGGCCACGGGCCACCTCCGTGAACACCTGGGCGTGGGCAGCGGCGGTGGCCTCCCAGGTGAAGGTCGCGGCGCGGGCCAGCGCGTCGACCCGCAACCGCTCGCGACGGTCCGGGTCGTCGAGCAGGGCGGCCAGCGCGGCGGCCAGGTCGGGGGTGTCGGGGGACGCGGCATACGCGACGGCGTCGCCGCCGACCTCGGGCAGCGAGAGCTCGCGGGTCGTGAGCACTGCCGCGCCGCAGGCCATGGCCTCGAGGACGGGCAGTCCGAAGCCCTCCCCCAGCGTCGGGTAGGCCACGACCTGCGCGCCACCGAGCAGGGCGGGCACGAGGTCGTCGGGCACGAAACCGGGACGCAGCACCGTCAGGTGCCCTGGCACCCGGGCGAGCGCCGGCTCGACCTCGTCGTCCCAGCCGCGGCCGCCCGCGACCACGAGGGCAGGGGGTTCGGGCCGGTCGCGGCAGACCTGCACCCAGGCGTCGATGAGGGCGGGCACGTTCTTGCGCGGCTCCAGCGTGCCGAGGAAGGCGACGTAGGACGTGCCCTCGGCCAGACCGAGACGAGCGCGCACCGTCGCGACCTGGGCCGGTGTCGGCGGCCGGAAATGCTCGTGGTCGACCCCGTGAGGCACGACCGTGAACTGCTCGGGCGCCCCCCCGACGTGCTCGCGCACCTGCTCGAGGGTGGCCCGGCTCGGCACGACCAGACGGTCGGCCAGGCGCACCGAGACGCGGGTCCAGGCACCGAAGAAGCGCCGCTTCGCCGGCAGGTGGGTCTGCGGCAGACTGAAGAACGTGGCGTCGTGCAGGGTCACGACCTGGGCGGGCCCTCGGGGCAGCGCCAGCAGCAGCGGCATCGTGTAGTGCGGCGAGTGCACCACGTCGGCCCCCACCCGGCGCGCCGTGGAGGGCAGGCCGACCTGCTCCCAGCCCAGGCGCACCGGGGTGCGGGCGGCCCAGACCGGGGCCGGGTGCACCTGGTCACGACCGACCCACTGCGCGAAGCGCTCGGTGTCACGGGCTGCGGCAGCGACGTGGGTCGTGATCCCCAGCGCCGGGAGCCGGCTGACCAGCTCGTCGACGTAGCGCCCCACCCCACCACGGTCGGCCGGGAGGGCCGTCGCGTCGACGAGGACGATCGTCATGCAGGGGCGCCTTCGGAGACGGGGACAAGGGGACAACCGCAGCGGCGGCACAGCGCGGTGGACGCTGGATGGCAGGGCCAGACAGGTGCCGGGCGCGTCACTCTATCGTCCTCGGGACGGGCAGGATCACCCGTCGCGGCTAGACTCACCGCCCGGAGGGCTACCAACGCGACCTCCTCCCGACCTCCCCAGCACCACGATCCCGAGGACCACCACGTGAGCGACGCCACGGCCATCTCGAAGAGCGGAACCACCGCCCTCGACTACAGCGAGGCCTACTACCAGCACTACTCCGACAGCGACGAGCCCTATGCGTGGAGCAGCCCGGGGTGGCGCAGCTTCTTCACCCACGTGGCCTCGCGCATCATCGCCACGACGGGCCCCGCCGACCGCGTCCTCGACGTCGGGTGCGCCAAGGGGATGCTGACCCAGGCCTTCGTCGCTGCGGGGAGCCAGCAGGCCGAGGGTTTCGACATCTCGCAGGCGGCCATCGACGACGCCGACCCCGACGTGAGCGCGCGACTGCGGGTCGGGAGTGCCACCTCGCCCATCGAGGGCCACTACGACCTGGTGACCTGCATCGAGGTGCTCGAGCACATGGCGCCTCCCGACGCCGCCGCCGCGATCGACAACATCTGTGCCGTCACCGACCGGGCCGTCATCTCCTCCACCCCGGGCGACTTCGACGAGCCGACCCACGTCAACGTCCACCCGGTGGCCGACTGGGCCGCAGAGTTCGCCGCCCGGGGTTTCTTCCGGCGCACCGACGTCGACCTGTCGTTCCTCTCACCCTGGGCGGGCTACTTCGAGAGGGGCAACCTCACCACCCGTGACGTCGTGCACCGCTACGAGGGCGCGATGTGGCCGCTGCGCGAAGAGGTCGGCGTCAAGCGGGCCTCGTTGCTCGACCTGCACCGGCAGCTCAGCCAGGCCGAGGACGGCGAGACGGTCGCCCAGCTGCGCCACGAGATCCTCGTCCTGCGCGACCACGCCGTGGGGGCCGAGGCCGAGGTCGGCACGGCCCGTGCCGATCTGGCCCGTGCCGAGGCCGAGCTGCACCACCTCAGGGCCCAGCTCGACACCCACGCCCGCCGCCTGCACGACGTGCTGACGTCCAACCGCTGGAAGCTCAGCGGTCGGGTGATGGACCCCGTCGCCAAGGTCAAGCGCCGGGTGGGCCGGTGACCGACGGCAGCCCGCGGCCCGCTCCGCTCTTCTCGATCATCACGCCCGTCTACAACCCCGACGTGGCCGTCCTGCGCGACACCATCGAGTCGGTGCGCGCACAGACCTTCGAGGACTGGGAGTGGCTGCTCGTCGACGACGCCTCCCCGAATGCGGCTGTGCGGTCCGAGATCCGTCGCGCCGCGCTGGAGGACCCGCGCATCCGGCTCGTCACGCGCGAGACCAACGGCCACATCGTGGCCGCCTCCAACGACGGTCTGGCCGCTGCAGCAGGCGAGTTCGTCGCCCTGCTCGACCACGACGACCTGCTCGTCGAGACCGCACTGGAGCAGGTCGCCACGGCCATCTCGGGCCACGACGACGTCGACTACGTCTACACGGACGAGGACAAGATCGACGACGAGGGGCGCTACTACGACGCGTTCCTCAAGCCGATCTGGTCACCCACCCGGCTCCTCGGCCAGATGTACACCTGCCACCTCTCGGTGCTCCGTCGCAGTCTCGTGGCCGAGGTCGGTGGCTTCCGCCACGGCTTCGACGGCAGCCAGGACCACGACCTCGTGCTGCGGGTCACCGAGCGGGCCCGCCGGGTCGTCCACGTGCCCGAGGTGCTCTACCACTGGCGGGTCGTGCCCGGCTCGACCGCCGGAGACGCCCAGGCCAAGCCGTATGCCGCGGTCGCCGGTCGCAAGGCCGTCCAGGAGGCGCTCGACCGGCGCGGCCTTCACGGCACCGTCGTTGATGCCCCGCAGGCCTTCGGTCACTACCTCGTCGAGGGTCGGCTCGACCCGACCACCAAGGTGAGCGTGGTCATCCCGACCATCGGTCAGAGCGGCATCGTCTGGGGCACCAAGCAGGTCTTCGTGGAGGAGGCCGTGCGCTCGGTGCTCGCCATGACCTCGCACCCCGAGCTCGAGATCGTGGTCGTCTACGACGCGCCCACCCCGCCGGAGGTCCTGCGCGAGCTGCGCCGCATCGCCGGCGACAAGCTCGTCCTCGTGCCCTTCCGCGACCGCTTCAACTTCAGCGAGAAGTGCAACGTCGGCGTGGTCCGCTCCACCGGGTCACGGATCGTGCTGCTCAACGACGACGTGCGGGTCATCTCGGAGCGCTGGCTGGAGAACCTCGTCGCCCCTCTCGACGACCCCCGGGTGGGCATGACCGGAGCGAAGCTCTACTTCGCCGACGGCACCATCCAGCACGCCGGGCACCGCTATACCGAGGGTGAGTTCACCCACCCCTACACCGGCTCCGTCATGGCCGACGCGGGGCGCCTCGGCGACCTCGTCATCAGCCGCGAGGTCTCCGGCGTGACGGCGGCGTGCGCAGCACTGCGCCGAGACGTCTACGACCGGATCGGCGGTCTCAGCGAGACGCTCCCGGTCAACTTCAACGACGTCGACCTCTCCTACAAGGTGCGTCATGCGGGGCTCGACATCGTGTGGGTCGCCAACTGCGAGCTCTACCACTTCGAGTCACGCACCCGCCCGCGTCAGATCGACCCCTGGGAGTACCACGCCACCACTGCCCGCTGGGGCGTGCCCGGCAAGGACGACTACCTCCCGGTCCTCTAGCGGTCTGCGCCGGCCACCACGCGCGCGTACTCCGCCCACAGGAGGGCGCCCACCGAGGCCGGCGCGAAGGCTGCGGCCCGGCGGCGCTCGGCGGTGTGGTCGGTGTGGTCGGTGTGGTCGGTGT
>JALYVC010000076.1 GCA_030853445.1 Actinomycetota bacterium
GGCCGACGCGCTCGTCGACGCCGTGGCGGGACATGCCCTGCGGGTGCTGCTCGCAGGTGACGAGTCGCCGGCCACGGGGGCGGCCGGCCTGCCGCAGGGACTCGTCGTCGGTGGTGACAGGGCGTTGGCGGCGGCGGTCCTCGACCAGAGCCGTCTGAGGGTGCTGGCCGGCCTGCCGCGGCGCGAGCTCTACGACCTGCCCGACCCCAAGCGGGCGGTGCTCGAGGACGCCGTCCGCCGTGGCCGGGCGGTGCGCATCACCCTCACCGATCCGGTGGCAGACCACTGAGACCGGCGCCGGGGCGCCATACCGGCCGCTCGTGCTGGTACAGCGCCCCGGCGCCTGGTCGTCGGACCGCCCGGGTCACGACACGTGGTGCACCTCCTGCAGCCGGTAGACCGGGGTGTCGAGCCCTTCGTAGCGCGCCTTGAGCTGGAGCGCGAGGTAGAGCGAGTAGTGGCGCGACTGGTGCAGGTTGCCGCCGTGCATCCACAGGTTCGTCACCTGGGTCGGCTTCCAGGTGTTGCGCTGCTCGCCCTCCCAGGGGCCGGGGTCCTTGGTGGTGTCGGAACCCAGACCCCAGACCTTGCCGACCCGGTCGGCCGTCTCCTGGTCGATGAGGTCGGCCACCCAGCCGTTCATCGAGTTGTAGCCCGTGGCGAAGACGACCAGGTCGGCAGGCAGCTGCGTGCCGTCCTCGAGGACGACCGCGTCCTTGCTCAGGTGGTCGACCTGCCCGTGCACGAGGTGGACGTCACCGTTCGCCACCAGCTCGGCCGAGCCGACGTCGATGTAATAGCCCGAGCCGCGCCGGAGGTACTTCATGAACAGGCCCGACCCGTCGGCGCCCCAGTCGTGCCAGAAACCGGCCTTCTCCAGTCGGTCGTAGAAGTCCTTGTCGACCTCCGCCATCTTCTCGTAGGCCGGGATCTGGAACTCGTGGAGGATCCGGTAGGGGAGCGAGGCGAAGATCATGTCGGCCTTCTCCGTCGTCACCCCGGCCGCCAGCGCCCGCTCCGAGTAGAGGTCACCCAGGCCGTACTCCATGAGGCTGGCGCTCTTGACGATGTGGGTCGAGGACCGCTGCACCATGGTCACGTCGACGTCGTGCTCCCACAGCGCCCCGCAGATGTCGAAGGCGCTGTTGTTGCTGCCGATCACCACGGCCTTCTTGCCGGAGTAGGCGTCCGGTCCGGGGTGGCGTGAGGAGTGGTGCACGTCGCCCTCGAAGACGTCGACACCCTTGACCTCGGGCATCCGTGGCTTGCCGGACATGCCGGTCGCGAAGACGAGCTGCTTCGGGCGCAGCACCAGCGGCTGGCCGTCCCGCTCGACCTCGACGGTCCACTCCTGCGCCTCCTGCGACCAGGTGGCGGACGTCGCCACGGTGCTGCTCCAGTAGGGCACCTCCATGACCTTGACGTAGGACTCGAGCCAGTCGCCGATCTTGTCCTTCGGGGCGAAGACCGGCCAGGTGTCCGGGAACTTCAGGTAGGGCAGGTGGTCGTACCAGACCGGGTCGTGCAGGCAGAGCGACTTGTAGCGTCCGCGCCACTGGTCACCCGGGTTGGGGTGCTTGTCGATGACCAGGCTGGGGACGCCAAGCTGGCGCAGCCGCGCGCCGAGCCCGATTCCCCCCTGACCGCCCCCGATGACCAGGACGTAGGGCTGGGTCGTCGACCCGAGGCTCTCAGCCTCCGCCTGGCGCTTCTCCTTCCAGGTCTGGCGGTTCTTGGCTGCGCCGTGCTCGGCCCCCATCGGTCGATGGGTCCCGCTCTGCTCCTCGTGACCCTTCAGCTCGTAGAGCGCGGTCAGGAGGGTCCACGCCTTGTCCTCACCGTCCTCCTCCTTCAGGCGCAGCAGGCCGTTGCCGCGTCCGGTGGCCGTCTCGAAGGTCACCCACGCGGTCACGACCCCGCCGTCCTCGGTGGCCGGCTCGCTGGTGCCGAAGTGGGACGGGTCGGCGCGCTCCAGCGTCTCGGTGAGCAGGTCGCGCACACCCTGCGGGTTCTCGACGGTGGTGATGTTCCAGGTGAAGGAGACGAGGTCGCGCCAGAAGCTCTCTTCCTCGAAGTGGTCGGCCGCAGCGACGACGTCGCCGCGTTCGAGCGCGGCTCCGAAGCTCGCGAGCCATGCGGACACGTCTGCCGTCGGCGACGCCTCGCTCATGACCGTCTCCTCCTAGCGGGTCTTACGGACTGCGATCCAGCCCGGGATCGTAGTCTGTCTCGGGCGCCGCCGGTCGGGCGGCGGGCCGCTCCGTGAGCGGATGGCGCACGGCTGGCCTTCTCCTCGATGTCAACGCGATGTCAACCAGCGCCCGCAACCAACCGCAACCCGCGAACCCGAAAGCGGCTTCAATCGACGGGATCCGCGGCAAGCGGCAACCCGCCGCAACCGGTTGCGCCGAAATGGTAAGGAG
>JALYVC010000170.1 GCA_030853445.1 Actinomycetota bacterium
GGGTTGGGCAGGGCCCAGGTGCCGGACGCGTCGATGACGGCGCGGGCGTCGACGCGCGACTCGCTCCCGTCGGCGTGGCTCGTGTGGACGGTGAAGGGCTGCTGCCCCCGGTCGGCGTCGACGAGGCGGTCACGGCCCCGGCGCGACACCCCGGTCACGCGAGAGCCGTAGTGCACCCGGTCGCCGAGCGCCGCGGCGAGGGGAGCCAGGTAGCGCTCGACCCACTCGGCGCCGGTGGGGTAGCCGCCTGTGGGCGCGCTCCATCCGGTCGTGGCGAGGAGCCGGGCGGCCGCCGGGTCGACGATCTCGGTCCACGCCGAGAAGAGGCGTACGTGGCCCCACTCGCTCACCGCGTGCGCGGGGGCGGCGCCGGCCTCGAGGACGAGCGGCTCCATACCGCGCTCGAGCAGGTGGGCGGCTGCCGCCAGCCCCTGGGGGCCTGCTCCGATGACCACGACAGGTAGACCGCGCAACTCCACCACTCCTGGTATCGACAAGTGTCGATTGGCTCGACAGAGGTGAGCCTGACCCACGCATCGACATATGTCAATACGAATGAGAGACTCGGCGCATGGCCACGCCTCGCTCCCTCCTGACCGCTCCCGGGCCCGGCCGTACGACGGACTGCTGCTCGCCGCTCACGGACGGTGTGCTCGACGACGAGGCCGCCGAGACGCTGGCCCGTGTCTTCAAGGCCCTGGGTGACCCGGCCCGGGTGCGGTTGATCTCCCTCATCGCCGCGAGCGCCGCCGGCGAGGCCTGCATCTGCGACCTCACCGGCCCCGTGGGGCTGTCGCAGCCGACCGTCTCGCACCACATGAAGGTGCTGGCCGACGCAGGTCTCGTGACCCGCACACAGCGAGGCCGTTGGGCCTACTTCCGGGTGGCCGCAGCAGCGTTCGCCGACGTGGCGCAGGCACTCGCCCACGCCGGCCGCGTCGTCTGACGAGAGCACGGAGCAGGCCTGGGGGTCACCTCCGGCCCCGCGCCCGCTCGACCGCGACGGGGTCGAGGTAGATGGAGATCAGCGACGGCCACCGGACGCGAAGGCCGCAGACGTCACAGGTCGCGCCCAACGAGGCGCCGTAGGCTGGAGACGTCCGATGACGCGGACGACGAGACGAGACGCGAGACGACTGCCGGCAGCGCCGACGGAGGCCGTGAGCGTGACCAAGGCACGATCGACGAAAGTCCCACTCCCCGCATGCCACTCACCCCCAGCACGCCCTCCCGCACACAGTCACCCATGCCTCCCCCGGCCCGTATGGAGGGCGCCGGCCCGTCGGTGCCCCCAGCCGAGCCACCCCCCGACACCCCACGCCCGGTCCTGGGGCTCAGCCTGCCCCAGGTGCTCGGCAGCGCACTGGCCAGCGCGACCGCGGCCGTGGCCGCGTCGTTCCTCGGTGTGGCCGGCACCGTCATCGGCGCGGTCGTGGGCTCCGTGGTCGCCACCACAGCCACGGCCGTCTACGCGCACTCCATCCGCACGGCCGGGGCGCGCCTGAAGGTGGCCCGGCCTGCGGGTTCCGTCCCGCCGAGGACGGAGTCGACCCCGCCGACCCCGCCACCAGCCACTGCTGCTGCCGTGACGCGCCGACGTCGGCTGCGCCTGGCCAGCGGGCTCGTCCTGGGGGTGGTCGTCGCCCTGGGCGCGATCACCGCGGTCGAGCGGGTGCTCGGTCACCCGATCTCCGACTCGACGTCGACAGGCACCTCGATCGGTGACGCCGTCACCGGGTCGGGTGGCTCGAGCCTCCCGGTCTCGCCGTCGGTGCCGGTCCTGCCGGTCACCCCCGTCGTGCCGACCACGGACGCTACGGGCTCCACGCCCACCGAGACCGCCACCGGTACCTCGTCCTCGACGCCGTCGTCCACCGAGACCGCGACGGCGTCACCCAGCGTCACCCCGTCGACCAGCCCGGTGCCGACCAGCACCGCCACCACCCCCGCTCCGGCGGCTGCGCCCACCGTCGCGCCGACCACAGCTGCTCCACTGGCCGAAGCCCAGCAGACGACCAGGCCCTGATCCGGCCCCTGAGTCGGCCCCGAGTGGGCCTCGACCCGGTGCAGTGCCCCTGGCCCGGGGTCAGCGCAGGGCCGCGGCCAGCCCGGCGCAGTCAGCCGGTGTCAGCGTGAGGTTCGGGTGCCTGAGCCACCCGAGCGGGTCGATGCCCCGGATGCGCTCGCGCAGCTCGAGACACACGCCGGCTCGGGAGTTCGTCGCAAACGTGAGCCCCAGGTCGGTGATGCCGAGGTGCGCCGGTCCGGCGGTCTTGAGGAAGGCGTACGGGCCGGTGAGGCTCACCGAGGCGATGTTGGTCAGGGGGGTGTCGATCTGCCAGTGACCGAAGCGCGCCCTGAGACGGCCGGCGTCGACGACGATCGACGTGGTGCCCGGGGTGACTCCGAAGAGGCGAGCGGGCGCGACGTACCGGTCCTCGAAGGCGAACGGGAAGCTGGCGGGGAGGGTGCTCATGAGAAGGGCATACCCCATCGGGCCGCAGACCCCACGACGGGCGACCGTCGTAGACGTGGGGTCACGTGCGAGCGACCTGGTGGGCTCTACCTCGTCGGTGCGCGGTGGCGCGATCGCTGGGACAGGCGGGCGTCGAGCCTCACCGCCAGTGCGCACAGGGCCACGAACAGCACGGCCACCAGCAGGCAGGTGACCAGCACGCGGGGCAGGCCGAGGGTGGCCACGTCGAGGAAGGGATAGGGATACCAGGTCACGACCGGCCCCAGCGCCAGGGTCGCCACCAGCCACGTGACCGGCCAGGCGAGGGCGGGGGCGATGTCACGCACGGCGGCTCGGTCGCGCGGCCCGAATGCCACCCACCCGATGACGGTGAGTAGGGGGACGACGACGTGCAGCAGGCGGTCACACAGCAGGTTGGCCGTGGTGTAGTTCGGTGAGGGGGGGAGCGCAACGGCAGCCACGACCCCGGTGACGGTGATGCCGACGAGCGACGCCAGGCGCACGACCCGGAAGGCGGAGCCGTCGTAGCGGTCGGTCACGATGAGGAGGGTCGAGACCGCGACGAGGATGTTGGACTGGATGGTGAAGTAGGAGAAGTACCGACGCACGGCCTCGGCACCCGTGCTGGCGACGACGCCGTCGACGGTGGTCTGGCCCTGTAGGAGGAGCACGAGCTGGAGCACCAGCGCCACAGCGACGACGACCAGCGTGAGCGTGTGCCATGGGCGGGCGAGCCGCGACGTCGACATGGCGTTCACGATAGCCACAGACGAGCCTGCTCGCAGTCGTCGTGGTGGGTGCGGCGATCGGCGGGCCGCCCCGGTCGACCCCGAGGTCCCCGGTGCCGAGCCGACAGCGACCGGGGTCCGCTCAGGGTCGGATCAGGGTCTCACCCACTGACCGGGCGGTGCTGTGCTGGAGCACAGTCGAGACATGACCACCACACCGCAGTCCCTGCCCAGCGGCACCGGCCTCGACCGCTTCTTCGACACCCTGCGGCGCAGCCCGGTGCGCCGCTCCCCGAACCACGTCATCGCCGGTGTCTGCGCCGGCCTCGCCCTCAAGCTGGGGGTCTCCGTCAAGGTCGTGCGCATCCTCGCGGTCGTCGCCGCGCTGCTCGGCCCCGCACTGGTCCTCTACCTCGCCGCCTGGCTGCTGCTGCCCGACGCCGACGGCCGTGTGCGCCTGGAGCAGGCGATCCGCGGTGGTGAGACCTCGTCGATCCTGCTGCTCGTCGCCACCCTCCTGGTCCTGGTGCCTGACGCCGGGTTCCGTGCACGGGTGGGGTGGCTCGTGCCGCTGGCCGTCGTCGGGGTGGTCGGCTGGTTCCTCTGGAGCCGTCGGCAGCGACCCGTCGGCGCCGACGCACCGCAGTCGTACGGACCCCACCCGACCGTCCCGTCGGCCGGCACCTCGTACTACACCGCGCCTGAGGGCCCGGCTCCTGAGCAGCCCTCGCTCGTCAAGAACCCGAAGGGTGCTGCGCCGCAGGACTCCCCGCCCCTCTGACCACCCAGTCCGACGTCAGTCGGCCCCCGGCGAGGACCAGGCGACCTGGATGACCCCCACGGCGTCGCGAGTGACGAGGCGGCCCCGTCCGGGGGGAGCGGGGACCGGCCGGTGGTGCCCCAGGAGGGGGCCGTCAGCCGGGTCCCCGCTGAGCAGGAGTCCCGGCTGCGCGAGGTCGCGCAGCTGGGTCAGCAGGGCGTCGTGGAGCCGTCCGACCCCACCGCTGCGGCGGGCGACCACCAGGTGCAGACCGATGTCGGCGGCCCGCGCGAGCAGGGGGACCAGGGGGTCGAGCGGGTTGGTGTGGCCGCCGGTGACGAGCTCATAGTCGTCGATGACGACGAAGGCCTCCCGGCCCTGCCACCACGATCGCGACCGCAGCTGGCTCGGTGAGACGTCGGGGCCCGGGAGGCGGTCGCGCAGGACGGCGGCGAGGTCCTGGGCGAGCGCAGAGGCACCCTCTGCAGTGGTCGCGCACTCGGCGACCCACTCGTCGGCGAGCCCGCCCAGGTGACTGCGCCGGAAGTCGACGAGGAACACCTGCGCCGAGTCGGGCGTATGGAGCCGCGTCACCTCCTGGAGATAGGTGCGCAGCACTGCCGACTTGCCCGACCTCGCTTCTCCCAGGACCAGCAGGTGCGGGTCGTGGCGCAGGTCGAGCGTGACCGGGGCGAGGTCGCGCTCGCCGACCCCCAGGAGGAGGTCCGGGCTGCTCGGGCTGGTGAGGCCGCGGATCGTCTCGAGGTCGACCGAACCCGGGAGCAGGCGCAGCCTCGGCGCCGGGTCCCCTGTCCATGCCGTCGCGACCCGGGCGACGAGGTCGGCCACGCCCGCAGCGAGGGTCGCTCCGTCGGGGGTGCCGTCGACGCGGGGCAGCGCAGCCAGCAGATGGTGGCCGGTCGAGCTCAGGCCACGACCCGGTCGCCCGGTGGGCACTGCGGCCGCGAGCCGTCGGTCGACCTCGGAGTCCATGGCGTCGCCCAGCCGCAGCTCGACCCGGGTGCCCAGGACGTCACGCAGGCTGGCGCGGTAGTCCATCCACCTCGTCGCACTCGTCACCAGGTGGATCCCGTAGGTGAGCCCCCGCTGCGCGAGGGTCTGCAGATGTGGCTCGAGGTCGGGGAGCTCGGTCCGCAGCGTGCCCCACCCGTCGACCACGAGGAGCACATCGCCCCGACCGTCGTCGAGCTCACCCTTCCCGCGACGGGACCGGTAGGTCTCGATGCCGTCGACGCCGTGGGCCCGGAAGTACTCCTCGCGGTCGTCCATCAGGGCAAGGACCTCGGCGACGATCCTCGAGACCACCTCGGGCTCCGCGCGGGTGCCGATCCCTGCGACGTGGGGCAGGCCGCGCAGGGGCTCGAACGTGCCTCCACCGAAGTCGAGCACGTAGACCTGAAGCTCACGCGCGGTATGGGTCAGCGCCAGCCCCAGGGTCACGGTGCGCAGGACGGTCGAACGACCGGTGCGCGGCGCACCGACGACGGCCACGTGACCATCACCCCCGGAGAGGTCGGCCCAGCACACCTCACGGCGTTGCTCACGCGGACGGTCGAGGGTGCCCAGCGGTGTGCGCAGGGGCCCGCGGGATCTTCCTCGACGGGAGACGAGACCGAGCTCGGGGTCGACGTCGAGGTCGGGCAGGAGGCTGTCGAGGGTGTCCGGCGTGTCGAGGGGCGGCAGCCAGATGCGGTGGGCTGCCCGTCCGTGGCCGGTAAGGACGTCGACCGCAGCGTCGAGGACGGACGGTTGCTCCGTCGGGACCCCGGCGGGTGCCGTCAGCGCTGCGGACGGAGCGCCGCGGGGGGCGCTGACCGGCCCGGTGGCGAAGGGCACGATGGCCCCTACGCGGAGGGTGGCGGTCTCGTCGTCGACACTACGTCGTCGGCCCCTCACTGGCCCCGAGACGTAGGCGGCGGTGAAGGACGTGAGTCGAGTGGGGGCGTCCCGCAGCAGGCCCAGGCCCGGGGTGGCAGGAAGCTCGTAGGCATCGGGCACCCCGATGACCGCCCGGGACTCGGCAGCAGAGAACGTGCGCAGGGCCAGCCGGTAGGACAGGTGGCTGTCGAGACCGCGGAGCCGGCCCTCCTCGAGCCGTTGCGACGCGAGCAGGAGGTGCACCCCCAACGAGCGGCCGAGCCGCCCGATCGCGACGAACAGGTCGATGAGGTCGGGCTTGGCGCTGAGCAGCTCGGAGAACTCGTCGCAGACGACGAGCAGTCTCGGTAGGGGTGACAGCTGTGGTGCCTCCCCTGTGGTGCGAGCCCGCTCGTAGTCGCGCTGGGAGCCGTAGCCGCCCGCGGCCCGGAGCAGCTCCTGCCGACGGGTGAGCTCTCCCGACAGGGCGTCCTGCATGCGGTCGACCAGGGTCAGCTCCTGGGCGAGGTTGGTGATCATGGCTGACACGTGCGGCAGACGGGACATCCCGGCGAAGGTGGCTCCACCCTTGAAGTCGACCAGCACCAGGTTGAGCACCTCGGGGGAGTGGGTGAGGGCCAGCCCGAGGACCAGTGTCCGCAACAGCTCTGACTTGCCCGAGCCCGTGGCGCCGATGAGCAGCCCGTGGGGGCCGGCCCCGTGCTCGGCCGACTCCTTGAGGTCGAGATGGACCACCTCGCCGGTGGGCCCCACGCCCAGCGGGATGCGCAGCAGGTCACGGGGCGCTCGTGGCCGCCAGGCGCGGGCAGGGTCGAGGGAGCAGATGTCACCTGTCCCCAGCAGATCGGTGAGCTCGCTGCCGCGACTGGCGTCCGGTGCGTCGACCCGCCCCCTGGCCGACCAGGTCCCGAGCAGACGGCGCGCCGTGGCCTCGGCGCCGATGATGCTGAGCAGGTCGGCGTCGCCGTGGCGGACGACGCCGTCGCTGGTGGTGGACACGAGGCGAGTCTGGATGCGGCCCGCGGGAGCCCCACCCAGCGTGAGTCGCAGCCACGGGGCTCGCCTGCGCTCGGAGCTGTCGGAGCTGTCGGAGCTGTCGGAGCTGTCGGAGCTGTCGGTGGTGTCGCAGCCACTCGGGGCGAGGCGCAGGACCGTCAGCCCGTCGAGCCCCGCGCTCGACAGCAGGGGGTGCTCGGCAGGTACCGACGGAGCGTCGACGACGAGCAGGATGTGGGTCGAGCACGTCGGTCGACCCTGGCTGACGGTGCCGAACGGGGGCCGGTCGGCCAGGTCGGTCGGCAGCAGCGCCGCGAGATCGTCGATGGAGGGGGACACCAGTCGACGACCACCCGCAGCGTCGTGCACGCGGTCGCTCGTCGCGTGCGGCAGCCACTTGACCCAGTCCCAGTGCTCGAGCTGCGCCGGCGCGGTGAGCACGGCGACCACGAGCCTCCCGGGCGAGTGGAAGGTCGCGGCCTGGGCGACGAAGGCCCGCGCGAGCGCACGCGCCTCCTGCCCCCGACCGTGGACCCCGATCTGGCCCACAGAGCCCAGGGCCACGACGCTGGGCAGGTCGGGGAGCTCGCCGTGGACCGCGACCAGGCGTTGGAGTGCGTTCTCGCAGACCGGGTCGACCTGCTCCAGGTCGTCGGTCTCGGGGAGACGAAGCACCAAGGACGACGGATGCGGCGCCCGTCCATAGCGGACGAGGAGCCAGTCGTCGTCGGCCACGCTGCGCTCCCAGACCCGGGTGCCGTCTTGGGCCACGGCGGCGAGGGCGCCGGGTGCGGGATGGACCCACGTCAGGTGGTGCCGCTGCTCGCGGGCGGCGTCGCGCACCTGCGCGCGGACTCGGCCGAGGTAGCCGTGGTAGCTGTGGCGGGCTGCACGCAGGCGCGTCCGCCCGCCCGACCGGGTGCGCCAGATGTTGGCCGCCACGAACCCCAGCGACGCGAGGAGGAACATCCCGGCCGCCGCATAGCTCTGCGGCGAGCCGTGTCCACTCGTCGCGACGAACGCGACCGAGCCGAGGGAGCCGACCATGGGCAGGGCGCTCATGGCGAGCCCCTGAAGCAGTCCTTCGCGGGGCGGCAAGGTCGGTGGTGGGCGTAGGCCGACGACCCCCTGCGGCAGGGGCGGTGGCGGGAGACGACGCGTGACCGGCCACGTGGGTGTCCCTGCCATCGCTCTCCTTTGTCACGCAGTGGTGTTGCAACGCACGTGATCTCGTGACGTCCTGGGAATCGAAGGCTAGGACAGACGGCCCCCGCTGAGGCCGTGAGTCGTCGTCGTCTGTGGACAACCTCGGCAGACGACGGCGAGGAGGAAGCCGGGGCCAGTTACTGCTGTGGACAACCGATTTGCCGCCTCGGGATGTGCCTAGGCTCGGGGAAGACGGCCTCCCGAGGGGATGGTCGGCCGGGTGCCCGGCCACGGACGAGGAGGAACGGTGACGACCCAACAACAACGTGCTGGTGCCCAGAGGGCCGCAGCGGGCAGGGTGCGCGATCGCGAGGCGCAGTTCCAGTCCGACCTGCGCACACTCATGGGTGAGGCCGAGGCCCTGAGGCGCGACTACCAGGGCCCGGCGGCCGCCGCGTTCTTCGCCCTCATCGGGCAGTGGCTCGACGATGCCCAGGCCATCGTGCGCGACATGGAGGGCTTCGCGGGAAAGCTCGACCGTCAGGAGTCGGAGGTCGCCGCCCAGCAGGACCAGTCGGCCACCACCTTCAGCCGGGCGGCGACCCGGCTCACCACGACGGCGTGACGCCGGCCGTGACCACGACGACGCGAGGAGCACGACGATGACCGACGGTGGACTCATCAGGGTGGGAGCTGAGCAGCTCGACGGCATGGCCGACCACCTCCGCGCCGCACACGGCTCGATGAGCAGCGGCTTCGAAACGCTCTCGGGCGAGCTGCTGCGCACGATGTCCGACTGGGGCGAGGGCACCCGGTCTCGCGAGGCCTACGACGGCTTCAAGCAGCGCGTCGACCGCATCTTCGCCGACATGCTCACGGCGGTGAACACCATGCCTCCCCTCGTGGGGCAGGCAGCCGAGGAAGCTCGCAGCGGTGAGTCGCAGCGGGCCGGCATGTGGGGCGGCTGAGGCCCGGTATGGCCGTGGTCGCACTCCCATCCGTGCCGACGGCCCAGCTGGGCTCACCGTGGCTCCCCTCGGCCGGGGAGGCGGGGGCGGCGGGGTCGAGGCAGGCGGGGGCCTGCGGGATGGCAGTGAGCGGCGTGGCTCCCGCCAGGCGTCCGGACGGTCCCCTCGACCTGGTGCGGCTCACGGTCACGGCTCGGGGGCGACGTCGCGACCTGGTCCTGCCTGCCCGTGTCCCCGTGGGCGAGCTGGTCCCCGGTCTCGCCGGTCTCCTGGGGCTCGCGAGCCTGCCCTCCTGCGCAGGCTGGACGCTCGTCGGCTGCGACGCCGGTCCTCTCGACCCGGAGGGCAGCCTGCTGGTCCAGGGCGTCACCGACGGGGTGGTCCTCACGCTCGCCGCGACGAGCGAGCTCGCGGATCTGGGTGGCTTCCTCGGGAGTCCTCGCCCCACCCCCGGTGTGGTCCACGACGACGTGGTGGAGGCCGTCGCCGAGGCCGTGGGCGATCTGGGACCCCGGTGGGGGGTGGCCGGGCGCCGGGCGGCGACCCGCGTCGCCGCGAGCCTTCTTTGCCTGCTGGGTCTGGGCGGTCTGCTCGCCCAGGTCGTGCGAGATCCCTTCGGCCCGGTCGCTCCGGC
>JALYVC010000487.1 GCA_030853445.1 Actinomycetota bacterium
GCGTCGAGGCACCTGACGCCAGGTGCTCCCCGCGTCGAGTGCCTCGCCGCTGCGTCGAGTAGACCGGTCGGCGGAGCCCCCTCGGGAATGAGGCCTCCGACGCGGGCGTTGGTGAGGGCGTGACGACCGGCCGCATCCACCGCGTCGCGATGCTCAGCGTCCACACCTCACCGCTGGCGCAGCCAGGCACCGGTGATGCCGGTGGGCTCAACGTCTATGTCGCAGAGGTCGCGCGACAGCTCGCGGCCCGGGGCACCGAGGTCGAGGTCTTCACCCGGGCCACGACCGGGGCCCTGCCCCCCGTGGTCGAGATGGTGCCCGGGGTCACCGTGCGGCATGTCGTCGCCGGACCCTTCGAGGGCCTGGCCAAGCACGACCTGCCCGGCCAGCTGTGCGCCTTCGCTGCGGGAGTGATGCGCGCCGAGGCGGCCCGACCCCAGGGCTGGTACGACGTCATCCACTCCCACTACTGGCTCTCCGGCCAGGTCGGGTGGCTGGCGTCCGACCGCTTCGACATCCCGCTCGTGCACACCATGCACACCATGGCCCGGGTCAAGAACCGACACATGGCGGACGGTGACACCCCGGAGCCGGCGGGTCGCGAGATCGGTGAGGTGCAGGTCGTCGAGGCCGCTGACCGCCTCGTGGCCAACACCGAGCTCGAGAAGCGCGAGCTGGTCGACCTCTACGACGCCGACCCGACACGCGTCGAGGTCGTGCCGCCGGGGGTCGACCTCGACGTCTTCACCCCCGGCGACGAGCGCCGCGCCCGAGCAGCCGTCGGGGTGCCGGCCGACGCGGTCATGCTGCTCTTCGTCGGGCGCATCCAGCCCCTGAAGGCACCCGACGTGCTCCTGCGGCTCGCGGCCGAGCTCGTGCGCCGCGACCCCCGGCTGCGCCAGCGGCTGGTCGTCGGTGTGCTGGGCGGGCCCAGCGGCTCCGGTCTGACCCGCCCGGAGGCCCTCATCGAGCTCGCGACCCAGCTCGGCATCCTCGACCTCGTGCGCTTCGTGCCGCCGGTCGACCGGGCCACGCTCGCGACCTGGTACCAAGCGGCCGACCTCGTCACCGTGCCCTCCTACAACGAGTCGTTCGGTCTGGTCGCCATTGAGGCCCTCGCGTGCGGCACGCCCGTCGTCGCCGCGAAGGTCGGTGGGCTCCCGGCGGCGGTGGGAGCGGCCGGCGTGCTCGTCGAGGGCCACGACACGGTGCGGTGGGCCGACGCGGTCGGTGGCCTCCTGGGCGACCCGGCGCGTCGTCACGAGCTGTCGAGGCGCGCCGTCGACCATGCGGCCGGCTTCGGGTGGGGCGCGACGACCCACCGCCTGCTGGACGTCTACGCCGACGCCCGCGACAGCCGTCGCCGTGACGCCGGGATGCTCGAGCTCACCGATCTCGCGACCCTCACGCAGGCCACCGGCGCTGCGCTGCCCGCGAGGACTGTGGTTCGCTGAAGAGATGACCTCGCAGCCCGACCTGCCCAGCCAGCCGAGCGGCGTGCCCGAGGGGCCGCCCGAGGAGCCGCCCACGCACGGCGCGCCCGATGAGCCGGGTGGTGACGGTCCGGTCGCGCAGGCGTCGGCCCGCCTGCTGGCCTACGTGGCCGACACCGGCCTCGAGCACGAGCCCGGCGGTCGTCCGGGCGAGGCCGTCGTCACCCTGCCCGGCGAGAAGAAGCTGCTCACGGTGGTCTCGGTCGTCATCCGGCGGTCGACGACGTACCTCTCGGCCTTCGTCATCCGCCACCCCGACGAGAACGCCGGAGAGTTCTACCGATTCCTGCTGCAGCGCAACCTGCGCATGCCGGTTCTCGCCTATGCCGTCGACTCGACCGGTGACGTCTACGTGCGCGGTGAGGTGCCGACGGCGGCGCTGGACGCCGACACCCTCGACAAGGTCTTCGGGGTCGTGCTGCAGGCTGCCGACACCCCCTTCAACGACCTGCTGGTGCTCGGCTTCCTCACCTCGATGAAGAAGGAGTGGGCCTGGCGGATCAGCCGAGGCGAGTCGACATACAACCTGGAGGCCTTCCGCCACCTGCTGGAGGGCAGTGAGGTCTCGTAGGTAGCCAAAGAATCACCCCGCCAGCGCGCGGCGGGGTGATTCTTTGGCTACCCAAGGGCCCGGTCACCTGGAG
>JALYVC010000489.1 GCA_030853445.1 Actinomycetota bacterium
GACGCTGTGCCGTGCCCCACCCTGAGGGGCACGGCACAGCGTCCGACGAGGGAGCGAGTGTGCTGTGGCGCCGCAATACGCGGGGTTGCCTGGGAGGGCCCGTCGGTGGTGGCGTCGTGAGGCTGGCTCGACACGGCTCCTGCGGCGTCCGACGGGCTTGGACGGTGGCTGTCCACAGGCGCCGTTCGACCTGGTGGTGTCCACAGGCGACAGTCGGTCTGTATCCGATCTCTTGGCGGGCGGTGAGACTCAGGACATGGCCGGATCCCCCTCCTTCGTCACCCTCGTAGGGGACGCGCTGCGCACCGTGCGGTATACCCGCGGGCTCAGTCAACGAGATCTGGCGGCAGAGCTGGAGGTGGGCAAGTCCACCGTCGCCCGGCTCGAGGACGGGGTCATCAGCGGCCCCGTCCTACTTGTGCTTCAGGTGCTGGAGAGGGTGGGGTTCGAGGTGACCGTGGTTGACCGGCGGTCAGGGGCAGAGCTGGATGTAGTGGATCCGCCGTTTCCTCGTGACCCCCAAGCTGCCGCCATCGTGGCTTTCTGGCGGCAGCGGGTGCAGGAAGAAGGGGTGCGGGATGCGGCCGGTCGTCGTCCGCCGGCGCACCGGCACGTCTACCCGTTGAAGGTGCCTCATCCATGGTGGACAGCGCGACATCCCCGCACGCCGTGGGTGTTTCGGCCGGTCTGGTCGTGGACCCGACACATCACCTGGACCCACGTCGTGCGGCGTTTCGGTCGTTACCCCGCTTATGTCGGCCACCCCCCGTGTGGGGGTGCCCCGATGCAGGGACGCCCGCCCTGACGCCCGGAGTCAACCGTGTTCGGCCGGACGACGGCCGACCGAGGTGGCGAGGCCGCGCGGGTGTGTCGCGCCCAGGCGCAGCGAAACGCTCGCGTCGTCCTGCGGGCGTGGTGCTCGTCAGGCCGGCGCGGCCCGCAGCTTCGCCGACGTCGCCTGGGTGACGGCCCCGAGCACGGTCCACGCGTACGGCGCATGGCCCTGCGCTTCGAGCCAGGGGGAGTAGTGGTCGCAGGAGACGGCTATGGAGAAGCCCACCTGCTCGGCCCACGGGGCGTAGCGCACGAGCTCCCGGGGGCCGCTCTGCTCGGTCAGCCGGTCGCCCGCAGCACTAGGTGGGTGCGCTCAGCGGCGGTGGTGCCGCCCCAGATCCCGTACGTCTCGGGGATGGCCAGGGCGTGGGTGAGGCAGAGCTGCACGACCGGGCACTGGGAGCACAGCTGCTTGGCCTCGCGGGTGCGGCTGGACCGGCGCTGCTGGCCCTGCTCCTGGTCCTCGGTGAAGAACCGCTCCGAGCTCATACCGCGGCAGAGGCCGTCCTGCTGCCAGGCGTACGAGCGCAGGGCGGGGGCCGGGAAGGACGAGATGGTGCGCATGGGAACTCCTCCAGGTGAGGGGGCGAGGTGGGAGGTGGGGGTGGGGGAAAGTGGGCAGAGGGATCCGGACCACGGACGGGGCAAGACACAATACGTCTCTTTTGTCCGATAGGCAGAACTTACGTAGATTCTTCGGTACCGCACAAGACCTGTGGGGCCATGAGTCCTAGAGTGGTCGAGCAGGCGTTTCGGAGGCCGAAGACAGCGGGTCGACGTCTGCAAAGGATGTGCCACCCCCCCATGACTTCGCCACGAGCAGTAGTCGGTCCTCCCGACCGTGGCCGGTCTGACCCCCTGTCCGTCCCCGTCGTCCGCAGTTCCCACACCGACCGAGGTTCGATGCCGAGCCATCTCAGCTGGCCGGTCGGCGCGGTCGCAGACCGCGTCGGCCTTGCTCCGTCCACCCTTCGTTCGTGGGACCGTCGCTACGGAATCGGTCCGAGCGACCGCACGAGCGGCAACCACCGGCGCTACTCCCACGTTGACGTCCTGCGGGTCCTCGCGATGGCGCGTCTCACCGCCTCGGGCATCCCTGCGCAGGCTGCGGCCTTGGCCACCCTCGCCCTCGCCGACGACGACCTCCTGCGGGAGGGCGAGCGGCAGCCCGGTCAGCCGGGTGCCCACGGGGTCGTCGGCGTCCCGTCGGATGGTGCGTACGCGACGACAGCACCCGAGGCCGAACCGCTGTCCGCGACGGTTCGGGCGATCGTCTCGGCGGCCCGCGTCCTCGACGCCGCCACCTTGGCGCACCTCTTCCGCCAGGCCCTGCGCGAGCCCGACATCACGCTGGCCTGGGACGCGGTCCTCGCGCCGGCTCTGCAGGTCATCGGCTCCCTCTGGGAGCAGGGACAGCTGGGAATCGACTCCGAGCACCTCGCCAGTGAGGTGCTCGGCTCCGAGCTGAGAGCGGTCACCCGCGCTGCCGGGATGAGGGTGGCCACGTCACCGATCCTGTTGGCGACCGCCGACGACGAGCAGCACCACCTGCCCGTCCTCGCCCTGGAGGCCGAGCTGGCGCGTCACGGCGTGTCGTGCACCTTCCTCGGTCCGCGGATGCCCAGCGAGGCGATCTCCCGCGCCGTGGAGCGCACCGGCACCGATCGGGTCTTCCTCTGGGCGTCCATCCCGCGCGGGCGCAACGCCCCGGTCGTGACCGTGCCGCCCGGTAGCCCCCCGGTCCGGGTCGTCCTCGGCGGCCCGGGCTGGCCGCAGGAGCTGCCCGAGTGCCCGAGCCCGGTAGAGGTCGTGCGCTCCTGGTCGTTCCGTGGAGCGCTCGACGCCCTGATGTCCTAGGTCGTCGTTCGCCGGGAGGTCTGGCCGGTGTCCTCGTCGCAGCGGTGACCTCCGGGTGGGCAGGAGCATTTGTCATGGTGACCTCCCAAAGGCGTTGATTGTCCGCTCGGACGACCCAAACTTCTCCGAGCGATCCGCACCGGGACGCCTTCCCGCACGGTCTAATGGCAGCAAGAGAACCCTCGGTCCAGGGAGTGACCGCCCGACCGTGGGCGGCGGACCGACGCGGCCTGGTCCACCGAGTGCGTGGTCCCTCCGGCGCCGGCCCCTGAGCCCGCCAGCGCCCGAAGAAGGACCCGGCCTCATGACCGTCCGACCCACCACCGCCCCCGTCTCGCCGGCGCGCCCGCGCGTCACGGCCCGCTCGCGCGGTCGCACGGTGCCCCGAGGGGGTCTGTCCCCTCT
>JALYVC010000227.1 GCA_030853445.1 Actinomycetota bacterium
ACAGGACCAGACGCTTCACAATCGCCCTCGAGACGAGGTAATTGGCATCGATTTTTGACACGCTGTTGAGTTCTCAAAGATCGGACGCACACCATCAACCCACCCACAACCGGGGCAAACATCCAGGACAACCAAACCATCACACCCAGCCTGCATCTTGGACACACAACCCGCGACCCGCTCCTGCGAACGGCCGGACCATGAGCACTTGGCTCTCAGCTGGTGCACCCCACTCTAGCAGGCCCTTCGACCTAGCTCGACCACCCTGCGGCGACCTCGTGAAGCTCTATCAGCATACCTCAGCGGGACCGGCCTTCTTCGGGGGACCGAAGTCCACCCCGTGGTGTCCGTTCCTCCCTCTCGGGCTGACTTCGTCACTGTAGACGGACCTCGGCCCTGACGCCAAATCCGTGGCACGCGAGGCTGATTCATCCCTTGGGGGGTGCACGACGCCCCCGGACCGTCGAGGTCCGGGGGCGTCGTGGGCGGGGTCGCCAGGCCCCAGGGGTCCGGTCAGGCCCCCACTGCGCCTCCCGCGCCCGCGGACCCGCCCTTGACGATGTCGACGGGAGGGGTGTCGGGGATCTCGGGGAGGGTGTCCTCCCGCTTGCTGCCCTCGAAGGTGAAGGTCGCGTCCTTCTCCTCGCCGGTGGACCCGACCAGGACGAACTCGCCAGCCTTGAGCTCGCCGTACAGGATCTTCTCCGAGAGGACGTCCTCGATCTCGCGCTGGATGGTGCGACGCAGAGGCCGAGCACCGAGCACGGGGTCGTAGCCCTTCTTGGCGAGCAGGTTCTTCGCGCCCGTGGTGAGCTCGAGGCCCATGTCCTTGTCCTTCAGCCGCGAGTCGAGCTTGGCGATCTCGAGGTCGACGATCGAGACGATCTCGGACTGCGTCAGCTGCGGGAAGACGATGATGTCGTCCACGCGGTTGAGGAACTCGGGACGGAAGTGCTGCTTCAGCTCGTCCTGGACCTTCGCCTTCATCCGGTCGTACTCGGTGCGGGAGTCCGGTCCGGCGGAGAACCCGAGGGCGCCCTTGGAGATGTCACGGGTGCCGAGGTTGGTGGTCATAATGATCACCGTGTTCTTGAAGTCGACCATCCGACCCTGGCTGTCGGTGAGGCGGCCGTCCTCGAGCACCTGCAGCAGCGAGTTGAAGATGTCGGGGTGAGCCTTCTCGACCTCGTCGAACAGGACCACCGAGAACGGCTTGCGCCTCACCTTCTCGGTGAGCTGCCCACCCTCCTCGTAACCGACGTAGCCGGGAGGCGAGCCGAACAGCCGCGAGACGGTGTGCTTCTCGCTGAACTCCGACATGTCGAGCTGGATGAGGCTGTCCTCGTCGCCGAAGAGGAACTCCGCGAGGGTCTTGGCCAGCTCGGTCTTGCCGACGCCCGTGGGGCCGGCGAAGATGAACGACCCACCCGGGCGGCGGGGGTCCTTCAGGCCGGCACGCGTGCGCCGGATCGCCTGGGAGAGCGCCCGGATGGCGTCGTCCATGCCGACGATGCGCTTGTGGAGCTCGGCCTCCATGTTGAGCAGGCGGCTGGACTCCTCCTCGGTCAGCTTGAAGACCGGGATGCCCGTCGAGGCGGCGAGCACCTCGGCGATCAGCTCCTCGTCGACCTCGGCCACGACATCCATGTCACCGGACTTCCATGCCGACTCGCGCTCTGCCCGTTGTCCGACGAGGGTCTTCTCGTCATCCCGCAGGGCCGCCGCCTTCTCAAAGTCCTGACCGTCGATCGCGGCCTCCTTGGACCGACGCACGTTGGCGATCTTCTCGTCGAACTCACGCAGGTCCGGCGGTGCGGTCATCCGGCGGATGCGCAACCGTGCGCCGGCCTCGTCGATCAGGTCGATCGCCTTGTCGGGCAGGAAGCGGTCGTTGATGTAGCGGTCGGCCAGGTTGGCCGCGCTGACCAGGGCACCGTCGGTGATCGAGACGCGGTGGTGCGCCTCGTAGCGGTCTCGCAGACCCTTGAGGATCTCGATCGTGTGGGCGAGCGTGGGCTCGGCCACCTGGATGGGCTGGAAGCGCCGCTCCAGCGCAGAGTCCTTCTCGATGTGCTTGCGGTACTCGTCGAGGGTCGTCGCCCCGATGGTCTGCAGCTCACCACGGGCGAGCATCGGCTTGAGGATGCTGGCCGCGTCAATGGCGCCCTCGGCTGCACCAGCACCGACGAGGGTGTGGATCTCGTCGATGAAGATGATGATGTCGCCGCGGGTGCGAATCTCCTTGAGGACCTTCTTCAGCCGCTCCTCGAAGTCACCGCGGTAACGGCTACCGGCGACGAGCGCGCCGAGGTCGAGCGTGTAGAGCTGCTTGTCCTTCAGCGTCTCGGGCACCTGACCGCGCACGATGTCCTGGGCGAGGCCCTCGACGACGGCCGTCTTGCCGACGCCGGGCTCACCGATGAGGACCGGGTTGTTCTTCGTGCGTCTCGACAGCACCTGCATGACGCGTTCGATCTCTTTCTCACGCCCGATGACCGGGTCGAGCTTGCCCTCACGGGCCGCCTGCGTGAGGTTGCGACCGAACTGGTCGAGCACCAGCGAGCCGGCGGGCGTGCCCTCGGCCTGCTGGCCCGCACCGACGCCGGCACCGGCCTTCTCGCCCTGGCCACCCTGGTAACCGGCGAGCAGCTGGATGACCTGCTGGCGCACCTTGTTGAGGTCGGCCCCGAGCTTGACGAGCACCTGGGCGGCGACACCCTCACCCTCACGGATGAGACCGAGCAGGATGTGCTCGGTGCCGATGTAGGTGTGGCCGAGCTGCAAGCCCTCGCGCAGCGAGTACTCGAGCACCTTCTTGGCGCGCGGGGTGAACGGGATGTGACCCGTCGCCGCCTGCTGGCCCTGCCCGATGATGTCCTGCACCTGCTCGCGCACGGCCTGCAGCGAGATGTCGAGGTTCTCGAGCGCCTTGGCGGCGAGCCCCTCGCCCTCGTGGATGAGCCCCAGCAGGATGTGCTCGGTGCCGATGTAGTTGTGGTTGAGCAGGCGTGCTTCCTCCTGCGCGAGGACCACCACCCGCCGGGCCCGATCTGTGAACCGTTCGAACATCGCCAAAGCTCCCTACCTTTGTCGAGACGCCTCGTTGGCATCTGTGACGACTTGCAGCCCCGCCGCCCGTCTGGCCGGTCCCGGAGGGTCCGGGGCTTCATACCGACCAACGATGCCGTACGGCGGGCTGTTCCTCACCTGAGTCGGGGGCGCTGAGGTTTCGCCGTGAGCGGACAGGCCGCTCCCACTCCAGCCTCAGCACAGACCCGTGGCACTCCCAGCCTACGTCGAGGCCGTTTCCGCGGCACGACTCCTCTACTCCAGCGAGCTGACGTCGTCGGGTACGTCGACCGCGTGCTCCCGCAGCACGTCGAGGCCGACGATCTCGAGCACGGACGCGTGGGTCGACGCGAGCACGACCGGGGCGGCGGCCCCGTCGGCGTGGGCGCGGACCCAGTTGCGCGCCGTGACGCACCACCGGTCGCCCGGTCGGAGCCCCGGAAAGGAGTAGGCCCGCACGGGGGTCGACAGGTCGTTGCCGATGCCGCGCTGGTGCTCGAGGAACTCGGTCGTCACCACGGCACAGATCGTGTGCTGCCCCAGGTCCTGCGGCCCGGTGGTGCACCAGCCGTCTCGGAAGAAGCCGGTCAGTGGGTCGAACCCGCACGGCTCCAGGGCCGTCCCGAGGACGTTGAGCGCAGTCACTCAACCATCATGGCTGCTGCGGCGCCTTCGCGGAGGGCTCGGTGGCGCTCACGTCGCCGGGTCGCCGGGGCTGGTGACAGGATGCGGCGTATGAAGGCGTCGTCCCGCTCGCAGGTGCCCCCCTTCGCCGTCATGGAGATCATCGCCGAGGCCAACCGGCGGCTCGCGGCCGGGGAGCCGGTGCTCAACCTGTGTGCCGGCGAGCCGTCGTCGGGCGCACCGGCCGTGGTGCGCGAGCGGGCCCGTGAGCTGCTGACCGCGAGCACGCTCGGCTACACGGAGGCCACGGGCACCCCCGCGCTGCGGGCCGAGCTCGCCGGGCACTACCGGCGCTGGTACGACCTCGACCTCGACCCGCGCCGGATCGCCCTCACCACCGGCTCGTCGGGCGGTTTCGTGCTCGCCTTCCTGGCGGCCTTCGAGCCCGGCGACCGGGTGGCGCTGGCCTGCCCGGGCTACCCGGCCTACCGCAACACCCTCGCTGCGCTCGGCTGCGAGGTGGTCGAGCTCGTGTGCGGGCCGGAGACCCGCTTCCAACCCAGCGTCGTGCAGCTCGAGGCGCTCGAGCACCCCGTACGGGGCCTCGTGGTGGCCGGCCCCGCCAACCCGACGGGAACGCTGGTCGACGACACCGCGCTGCGCGAGCTCCTGGGCTGGTGCGCCGAGCACGACGTGCGGCTCATCAGCGACGAGATCTACCACGGGCTGACCTACGACCACCCGCAGCCCGGGGCGCCCGGGCACGACCGCGCCGGTGCGCCGACCGTCGCCGGCGACCTCGAGAGTGGCGCGCTCGTCGTCAGCTCGTTCTCGAAGTACTGGGCCATGACCGGCTGGCGCCTCGGCTGGCTCGTGCTGCCCGACGACCTCGTCGGGCCGGTCGCCGCCCTCGCGGGCAACCTCGCACTGTGCCCGCCCGCGCTGTCCCAGCTGGCGGCCGTCGAGGCGTTCAGCGAGCAGGGGTACGACGCAGCCCAGACCAACCTGCGCCAGTACGCCACCTCACGGTCGATGGTGCTGGGCCGCCTGCCCGAGCTCGGCTGGGCGAGGGCGGCGCCTGCTGACGGCGCGTTCTACCTCTACGGGGACATCGCGCCCACCGGTCTCGACTCGCGCACATGGTGCGCCCGGCTGCTCGACGAGGCGGGGGTCGCGCTCACGCCGGGCACCGACTTCGACCCCGTGCACGGGCACGACTGGGTGCGGCTGTCGTTCGCCGCGGCCCCTCAGATCGTGGCCGAGGCGGTCGATCGGGTCGTGGAATGGCAGCGCGGGCTCTGACGGCGCCCCTTGGGTAGCCAGAGAATCACCTCAACCACGGCTACTTGAGGTGATTCTCTGGCTACCTAACGACGGCGCTGGCAGCGGCCGCACCAGAAGAGGTTGCGGCCGGCCACGATGCGGGTGCGGACCTTCGACCCGCAGACGTGGCAGGCCTCCCCCTGTCGCCGGTAGACGTCGTACCTCCGCTCGAAGGGTGCGGGGCCGGTGAGGGCGTCCTCGTCGAGCCCCTCCTCGTCCGTCTCGTCGGCGAGCTGGGCCGCCGACGAGTCGGAGACGGCGGCGGCGAGCACGCCGGCGGGGCCGCTCAGCCTGCGCCGGGCGGAGTCGGTGTGCACGGCCGTGAGGACCGGCACGTGCCCGCCGGCGACGAGCGCCTCGGCCTGCTCGACCTGGTCCTGCACGGTGATGATCTGGTTGAACGCCACACCGAGGGGCATGAGGCGCACGAGGTCGTCCCACAGCAGCTGCCACGTGGTGTGGCGCAGCTCGCGGCCGGGACGGAAGGGGTCGACCCGGTTGCGGAAGAGCACCTCGCACCGGTAGACGTTGCCCACCCCCGCGACGATCGACTGGTCCATCAGCAGCTCCGCGACCGACCGTCGGGACGTCGCGACGCGAGCCCATGCGACCTCGGGGTCCTGGTCGACGCGCAGGGGGTCGGGCCCGAGCCGCTCGAGGATCGCGTCGACCTGGTCGGGGGTGACGACCTGGCAGACGGTCGCCCCCCGCAGGTCGGCGACATGGGTCTCGGTGAGCAGCCGCAGCCGGACGGCGCCCCATACGGGCGGCGGACCGGAGGCGACGTCGTACTGCTCGACGGAGAACTTGCCGATGAGCCCGAGGTGCACGTTGAGCCAGTGGCCGCCGTCGTACTCGAGGAAGAGGTGCTTGCCCCACGCCGAGGCGCGCACGACGAGCTGCCCGTCGAGCAGCGCGGCGCCGTCGGCGAAACGGCCCTGGGGTGAGCCGGCTGCTGGTCGGGTGCCCGCGAAGGCAGCGTCGAGGGCCTGCGCCAGCCGGTGCAGGGTGTGACCTTCGGGCACTAGCTCGCCTTCTTCGCCGCGGTCTTCTTGGCCGCCGTCTTCTTCGCGGCCGTCTTGGTGGCCGGCTCGTTGGCCGTCTTCTTGGCCGGCGTCTTCCTTGCGGTGGCCGCCTTCCTCGCGGTGGTCCCATCGGAGGATCCCGTGGAGGTCGGCCGCTCCTCCACCGGCTCTCCACGGCTGGCCTTGGCCCGGTCGACCGAGCGCTGGAGGGCCTCGAGCAGGTCGACGACCTCGCCGGTCGTCTCCTTCGCAGCCGGCTGCTGCGTGACCTCGACGCCTTCGAGCTTGGCCTGCACCATCGCCTCGACCGCCTGGGCGTAGTCGTCCTCGAACTCCTGCTCGTCGTAGTCACCGGCCAGCGACTCGACGAGCATGGTGGCCATCGACAGCTCGCGCTCGGTGGCGTGCCCGACGTCGCCGAGGTTCGCGAACTGCGACGAGCGGATCTCGTCGGGCCACAGCATGGTCTGCAGGACGATGACCCCCTCGCGCACGCGCAGCACGGCCATGTTCTTGCGGTTGCGGATGGCCACCGTCACCAAGGCCATCCGGTCGGCAGCCTCGAGGGCGTCGCGCAGCAGGGCATAGGGCTTGCCCGCGCCCTTCTCGGGCTCGAGGTAGTAGGGCTTGTCGAGCAGGAGCGGGTCGACCTGGTCGCTGGGCACGAACTTCTCGACCGCGATCTCCTTGCTGCTCTGGTTGGGCAGCTCCTTGAGGTCGTCGTCGGTGATGACGACCATCTGGCCGTCCTCGGTCTGGTAGCCCTTGGCGATGTCGTCATAGGCGACCTCCTCGCCGTCGATCGAGCAGACGCGCTTGTAGCGGATCTGGCCGCCGTCCTCACGGTGCACCTGCCGGAAGGAGATGTCGTGGTCCTCGGTCGCGGAGTAGAGCTTGACCGGCACGTTGACGAGGCCGAACGAGACGGCGCCCTTCCACATCGCGCGAGGCATCGCTGCTGACCTTTCGCAGGGCGCCGTGAGCACGACGCGGGGGACCCAGCATCCCCCACGCCCCCGACACCCCACAACCGCTTGGGGCCTGGGCCCCGCTACCACTGGCCTCAGCGCACTCGACGCCCCTGCTGCGGCCAGCAGGTGCTGCCCAGCCACTCGCCCTCGCCGAAGCCGGCCTGCCCGTCTGGGTCTCGACGACGTCGTTCGCCCGTCGGCCCGTCGGCCCGTCTGCCCGTCGGCCCGTCGGCCCGTCGGCAAGGCAGACTGGGCGAGTGAGCCGGGAGGACAAGACGTCGTACGACGTGGTCGTGGCGCCGCTGCTTGCGGTGCACTGGCCCGCCGTCGAGACGATCTGGCTGGCGGGCATCCGCGGTGGGCACGCGACCTTCGAGGCGACACCGCCCACGTGGGAGGCCTTCGACGCCGGGCGGCTCCCCGGGCATCGGTGGGTGGCGCTGGCCGGGGTGGACGTGCTCGGGTGGGTCGCCGTGAGCCCGACCTCGTCGCGGCCGGTCTACGACGGGGTGGTCGAGCACAGCGTGTACGTCGCGCCGTCGGCTGCGGGGCGTGGCGTCGGGCGGCTGCTGCTCGACACGGTCGTGGCGTCGACCGAGGCCGCCGGTATCTGGACCCTCCAGTCGGCGATCTTCCCCGAGAACGTCGCGAGCCTCGCCCTGCACCGGGCCGCCGGCTTCCGTAAGGTCGGCCGACGCGAGCGCGTGGCCCTGATGCCGGGTGGGCCGGCGGCCGGCGAGTGGCGCGACACGGTGCTCGTCGAGCGACGCAGCGCGGTCGCGGGAACCTGACCGGCGCGACCTGGGGGTCGCGGTCGCCGCGGGCCTGCTCAGCCTGGCGACCCAGCGGCGGTTCGTGCCCCCGATGAGCGACCTCATCGCGCCCCGGAGGTCATGGTCACGGCCCAGAGGCTCATGCCGTGGCTCGGGGCGGTCGGCGTGCTCGTCGCCGCGTGGGTGGTGCCGGCGGGGCTGGTCGTCTCCTGGCTGGTCAACGATGCGTGGACCTTCGCCCAGCAGGGGTTGACCTGGCGGATCGCCCCCACCCCGGGCTCGGCGGCGGCGCGGCGGCGGGAGCGCCGTACGACGGCCTGATGGCGCGGGTCGGCCGCTGAGCGAGCGGACACCCGGGCCTACTCGACGCTGCGTCGGGTCCATTTCCGAGCGCCGTACGGGAGGATGAGGAGGTGCGCCCGATGCTCGCCTCCCCCACCACCCGGGTCCCCACCGGGGACGCCTGGGTGCACGAGGTGAAGTGGGACGGCATCCGGCTGCTCGCCGACGTCGGCCGTGACCCACAGGGGACACCCCGGCTGCGGCTGACGACCCGCACCGAGCGCGACGTCACCGTGGCCTTCCCCGAGCTCGCCGGGCTGGCGCAGACCTTCGACG
This sequence comes from Actinomycetota bacterium, assembly GCA_030853445.1. Taxonomy (GTDB): domain Bacteria; phylum Actinomycetota; class Actinomycetes; order Actinomycetales; family Dermatophilaceae; genus Lapillicoccus. The sequence continues at coordinate 8,404 of JALYVC010000227.1, forward strand.
ACATGCTGCTCGACGGCGAGGTGGTGCTCCTGGTCGACGGAGCCCCGTCGTTCCAGGCCCTGGCCGAGCGCATCCACGTCACGAGCGCAGGCCGGGCCGCGCCGCTGGCGGCCCGGGCACCCGTGACCCTGATGGCCTTCGACCTCCTGCGCCTGTACGGCGTCGACCTCACGCACCGGGTGTGGGACGACCGCCGCGCCACGCTCGAGCGGCTCGAGCTGGGTGGCGCGCACTGGCAGGTGCCGCCGACCTTCTCCGACGGCGAGGTGCTGCTCGGTGCGACGCTGGAGCAGGGGCTCGAGGGGGTCGTGAGCAAGCGTCGGGGGGCGTCGTACCGGCCGGGGGTGCGCAGCGACGACTGGCTCAAGCTGCCGCACCGCACCTCGGTGTCGCTGGTCATCGGCGGGTGGATGCCCGAGAAGGGCAGCCCACGCCTCGGCTCGGTGCACGTCGGGGTGCCGGGGCCGGACGGACTGGTCTACCTCGGCAAGGTCGGCAGCGGGATCGCCGGGCGGGCCGGTGAGGCTCTCGCCCGCGATCTCGCGTCCCTCACCCGCGCGACCTCCCCCTTCGCCGCCGCCCTGCCGCGGGAGGACAGTGTCGGTGCCACGTGGGTCGAGCCGGTGCTCGTCTGCGAGGTGCAGGCCCTCGGGCTGACCACGCAGCCGCGACTGCGACAGCCGGCCTACCGGGGCCTGCGAGCCGACCTCGGTGTCGCCGACCTCGACGCCACCGAGGTGCTCCAGGGGCTGCGCCGTGCCTGAGACCCCGGGGCAGAAGGTCACCGTCGAGGTCGCCGGGCGGCGGCTCGCGGTGAGCAACCTCGACAAGGTGATGTACCCCGCGACCGAGACGACCAAGGGCGAGGTGCTCAGCTACTACGCGCAGGTCGCCGACACCCTCCTGGCCCACCTCGGCCGCCGACCCGTCACCCGCATCCGGTGGCCGCACGGGGTCGAGGGGCCGATGTTCTTCGAGAAGAACTTGCCCCCGGGCGCGCCGTCCTGGCTACCGCGGGTCACCCTCTCCAGCCACGGCCGCGACCCCGACGCCCACCCTGAGCGCGACACCGTCACCTACCCGCTCGTGCTCGACCTCGCCGACCTCACCTACCTGGTCAACCTCGCCTCGCTCGAGCTGCACGTGCTCCAGTGGCAGGTCGACGGCGACGGGGCGCCGCAGCCACCCGACCGGCTCGTCATCGACCTCGACCCGGGCAGCGGCGCCGGCCTCGCCGAGTGCGCGCGGGTCGCCCTCGGCGTCAAGCCGCACCTCGAGGCGATGGGACTGACGCGGCTCGTCCCCGTCACGAGCGGGAGCAAGGGCATGCAGGTGTATGCCGCCCTGCCGGGCCGGCACTCGGCCGACGACATCCGCGCGCTCGCGCAGTCTTTGGCGCAGGAGATGACCCGGGCGCACCCCGACCTGGTCGTGTGGAAGATGACCAAGTCGCTGCGCCCGGGAAAGGTGCTGCTCGACTGGAGCCAGAACACCGCAGCGAAGACGACGATCTCTCCCTATTCCCTGCGGGGAAAGGTAGCGCCATATGTCGCCGCCCCCCGGACATGGGATGAAGTGGACGTGGGGGCCGGCGGCGGACGTTTTGAGCAGCTGCTGCTGCACGAGGTGCTCCTGCGGCTGGAACGGGAGGGTGACCTCGCAGCAGCTATGGTGCCCGAGTGCCCCGAGTAGACCCGACGGCCGCTCTTCTCGCTACCGCCGGTAAGCCCGCACCGACACGGTCTGCACCTGCGTCACGGAGCACGGAAAACCGACAGCGGGTGCCCTCTCTCGCGTCGGAGAAAGAACACCCGCTGGCGGTGCAGCGACGAAAGAGCCGACGGATCAGCCGTGGGCCTTGTCGTAGGCCTCCTGGACCGCGGCCGAGACACGACCGCGCTCGCTGACGTTGTGACCGTTCTTGCGGGCCCACTCGCGCACCTCGGTGAGGTCGTTGCGCTTAGGGGAGCTACCGGGTGCGGCCTTGCGGCCGGTGGTGCGCCGTCCGCCGCTGCGGCGGGCGTGCCCGACCCACGTGGCCAGCGCCTCCCGCAGGGCCGAGGCGTTGCCGTCGTTGAGGTCGATCTCGTAGCTCACGCCGTCAAGCCCGAAGAGCACGGTCTCGGAGGCGTCGCCCCCGTCGACGTCGTCCTCGAGGACGACCTGCACACGCTGAGCCATTGTTGGTCCTCTTTCCAGTCAAACCCGAGCAACACTCAAATGAGGGAGGTATGGAAAGATCGTATCAAGCCGGCGGCAATATCGTCCAACTAGTGTTCCGGCGTTTCGGGAGGACTATCGGCTCCGGTCTCGTCGTGGGGCCGCTGCCCGCCGTGCTCGCGCTCCCATTTCGACTGTGCCAGCCGCTCGCGGCGATCACCTTCGAGGATGTACTTGATGATGTAGAAGAACAACACCGACACCGCGATCGTGGGCAGCAGTGCGGCGAGGTAGGGAAAGGCGGCGTCCCACACGGGGTTTCAGCTCTCGTCCGGGGCCGGCGCGGCGGCGGTCAGCGAACCGCGCGGCGACGCCGTGGCGGCAGGAAGGGGCTTGAGCAGGGGGAAGAGAATGGTCTCGCGGATGTTGGCTCCGGTGAAGAGCATGACCAGCCGGTCGATGCCGAGTCCGAGCCCACCCATCGGGGGGGCGCCGAACTCAAGCGCCGCCAGGAAGTCGTCGTCGACTCGCATCGCCTCGGGATCGCCACCGGCTGCCAGCAGCGACTGCGCCTCGAGGACCTCGCGCTGGATGACCGGGTCGACGAGCTCGGAGAAGCCCGTGCCGCGCTCGACCCCACCGATGATCAGGTCCCACGCCTCGATGAGGCCGGGCTGGCTGCGGTGCGGCCGGGCCAACGGCTGAGCCGACGCGGGGTAGTCGCACAGGAAGGTCGGCTGGAGCAGGGCCGGCTCGACCAGCTCACCGAGCAGCTCGAGCGCGACCTTCTCGGCGCCCCAGGCGGGGTCGAGGGCGACGCCGTGCTCGGCGGCATACCGGCGCAGGTCGCTCTCGGGGGTCTCGAGGGTGACCGTGGCCCCTACCGCCTCGCTGATCCCTTCGTAGACCGGCAGCCAGTGCCACTCGCCGCCCAGGTCGATGGTGCCCGCGGGGGTCTCGACCTGACGCGACCCGAGGCGGTCGGCGACGGCGAGGTAGAGGTCGCGGATGAGCGCCGCGATGGAGGTCTGGTCTCCGTAGGCCTGGTAGGCCTCGAGCATCGTGAACTCGGGGCTGTGGGTGGAGTCGACGCCCTCGTTGCGGAAGATGCGGCCCATCTCGTAGACCCGGTCGACGCCGCCGACGACCGCCTTCTTGAGGTTGAGCTCGAGGGCGATGCGCAGCGACATCGGCTGGTCGAAGGCGTTCATGTGGGTGCCGAAGGGCCGCGCCGAGGCCCCACCGTGCACGAGCTGGAGCACCGGGGTCTCGATCTCGACATAGCCCTGGTCGTCGAGGGTGTCCCGCAGGGCGCGGTTGACCCGGGCGCGCAGGCGCACCATGTCGCGGGCCTCCTGACGCACGACGAGGTCGGCGTAGCGCTGGCGCACGCGAGCCTCCTCAGAGAGGTCCTTGTGCAGGGTCGGCAGCGGGCGCAGGGCCTTGCTCGCCATCTGCCAGCCGGTTGCGAGGACCGACAGCTCGCCCTTGCGGCTGGCGATGACCCGGCCGGTGACGGCGACGTGGTCGCCGAGGTCGACGAAGGCCTTCCAGTCGACCAGCGCCCGCTCACCGACCTCGGCCTGGCTGACCATCACCTGGAGCCGGGTGCCGATGCCCTCCTGGAGGGTGGCGAAGCAGAGCTTGCCACCGGTGCGGCTGAAGACGACCCGGCCGGCCACGGTCACGACGTCCTGGGTCTCCTCGCCGGCCTCGAGGTGGGCCCAGTGCTCACGCACCTGGGCGAGGGTGTGGGTCCGGGCCACGTCGACCGGGTAGGCGGCATGGCCGGCGTCGAGCAGTCGCTGCCGCTTCTCGCGACGCACCCGCCGCTGCTCCGGCAGGTCGTCGGTCGCGGACGCTGCGGGCACATCGAGCTGGTCGGTCACCCCTTCAGGTTACCGAGCGCGTCCGGGGCGCTCCCCACCGCGTTGGTCGGTCGGCGGGCAGGGGCGCCCCCGGCGCGATGGTCCGTCGTCATCGGTGACACATCTTCACCGGCAGGGTTCCACGAGTGCGCCGACCCTGACGATCTGGGCGCTACCGTCGTCAGCGTGGAGAGGCCGAGGCCGAGGCCGAGGACGTGGGCGTGACCGGGTGGCGGGAACCGCTGCCGATCCGCGCGGTGCGGGCGAATCCCGAGGTGAAGCTGCCCACTGATGCGTGGCCGATGACGCTGGCCCCAGTGGCCCAGCTCGTGCGGCACGGGCTGGTTCCGCCTCGACCCGCTCTTCCGCCAGCTCAGCCACGGCGAGCCTTCCTCTCGCTGTTGCAGACCCGGCGCTTCGACAGCGAGAGGCTGTTCTTCATGGACCAGCCCGAGGCCGGGTTGTCGTTCACCGCACAGCTCTCGCTGGTCGCCTCGCTCGCCTCACTCGCCCGTCAGCGCAGCACCCAGGTCGTCGTCGCCACCCACTCGCCGGTCGTCGCGAGCCTGCCCGGGGCGACGATCCTCGAGCTCGACGACGGCGGCTTCCGCGAGAGGGCGTGGCACGACCTCACCGTCGTCGACCACCACCGGCGCTTGCTCGAGGGGCCGGACCGTTACCTGCGCCACCTCGTTGACTGACGTCCGCAAGGAGCGGTCTTTTGCGCGGTGAGGGGCCGCAGGGTCAGGGGCTGCACGGTCAGGCGGTCGCCGCCGGTCCCGGCGGTGCCGGCAGGACGCCGACGTCATAGGTCACGACGGAGAGGGCGGCTGCCCCCTCGCGCTCGTAGAAGGCCCGCGCCCGCGCGTTGCTCTCACCGGTGATCCAGCGGACCCCCGACCACCCGCGATCGGCGCCGAGTCGTCGTACGGCGTTCAGCAGCGCGGCGGCCGCGCCGCTGCCCCGCGCTTCGGGGTCGACATACAGGTCGTCCAGCCAGCCGTCGACCCTGACGTGCAGCGGCCGGACGACGGGGCGCACGTGGGCGATGCCGACGACGCGCCCCTCGTGCTCGACGACCAGGGCCCAGAGCCCGTGCTCGTGGGCGAGCAGCCAGCCCCACAACCGCTCGCGCTCGGCATCGGTGGTCGCGATCCCGTAGTGGTCGCAGTAGCCCCGGTGGAGGACCTCCCACCGGGCCCGGTCCTGGGGGCGCAGATCGCGGGTGCCATACGACTCAGGCATCGTCGTCCCCCGCACTCGACGCAGCGTCGTCGGGGTTGACGCTGGGTGCACCGGGCGTCAACTGCCTCGACGCTGCGTCGAGTCCGGGGGGAGGGGGGCCCGGCGGAGGGGCCAGGTCGAGGGCGATGTCGAGGATCGGCGAGGAGTGGGTGAGTCCGCCGACGCTGAGGTGGTCGACCCCGGTCAGGGCGTAGTCGCGCACGACCTCGAGGGTGAGGCCGCCGGTCGCCTCGATCTCGACCGGCTCGGGCCTCGCGCGCAGGGCGGCGACCGTCTCGCGCAGCAGGTCGACGCCCATGTTGTCGCACATGACGAAGCGCGCGCCGGCGTCATAAGCCTCCAGCGCCTCGGCGAGCGTCGTCACCTCGACCTGGACCTCCACGGCGGGATACGCCGTGCGCACCGCCGCGTAGGCCGCGGCCACCGAGCCTGCGGCGAGCTTGTGGTTGTCCTTGATCATCGCGACGTCGTACAGACCCAGGCGCTTGTTGGTGCCCCCACCGGCCCGTACGGCGTACTTCTCGAGGTGGCGCATCCCCGGCGTCGTCTTGCGGGTGTCGAGCACCATCGCCCCGGTGCCCTCGAGGGCGTCAGCCCAGCGGCGGGTGAGGGTGGCGACCCCGGAGAGCCGGCTGAGCACGTTGAGCAGGGTGCGCTCGGCAACGAGGACCACCCGGGTGCGGCCGGTGACGACGGCGAGCACGTCGCCGCGGGTCACGCGGTCACCGTCGGTGGCCCGCAGCTCCACGGTCGGTGCCGGCAGACGCAGCATGACGGCGACCCGGTCAGTCGCCTCGGCGACGACCGCCAGCCCGGCCACGACCCCGTCGGCGCGCGCCACCACGTGCGCGGTGTGCTCCTGCTCCGCCGGGATGGTCGCGAGGGTCGTGACGTCGAGGTGGTGCGGCCCGAGGTCCTCGTCGAGGGCGCGGCGCACGAGGTCGGCGGCGGCGGCGGCGGGAAAGGTCAGGTCGACAGGGTCGGTGGCGCTCATGGTAAGCCGATCATGCCCGACGCAGGTGCTCCCTGACGTCGCAGTGGCCCGAAGTGAGGGCCCTGCCCGAGTGACGACCGGATCTGCTCGTACTGCCGGCGGCAGGGGGCCGCGACCCCCCAGTACCGCCACGACCCGGGAGCGTTGGGCGGGATGGATGTCGCCTCGCCCGTCGGCCATGGGTGGTCGGGACCACTCGAGCCTGCGCACCGACCACCGCGGGTACCCCGGCGTCGGGACTCGCGCCGGTTCGTCGGCGTACGGCGGCCCGCCGCCGTCACGCCGGGGGCAGGTCCAGGTGCTGGTCGGCCGTGGCCTCGAAGGTCGTCTCGACCGTGCCGTCGGGGCGTCGTACGGAGAGCAGGTGGCCGCGCCAGTGCTCGTCGTCGCGCCCCGGGAAGTCGCCCCGGACGTGGCCGCCGCGAGTCTCCTCCCGCAGCGCCGCGTGGTGGGTGAGCACCTGCCCGAGGTGCAGCAGGTTCGTGGTCTGCCAGGACTTCGGGCCGGCCTTGCGCCCGTCGGGGAC
>JALYVC010000299.1 GCA_030853445.1 Actinomycetota bacterium
GCGCAACGCCGCCTTCACCGGCGATGCGCTCGTCGCGGCCCGCGCCGACGCCCGCCTGGCCACGGTCACCCCGGAGGCGACGACGGCCAAGCGAGCCCTGGTGGCCACCCCGCCCACCGTCCTGGCCGTGGCGCGAGCCCTCACCTACCCCCGCACCATGATCGTGCAGAGCAGTCTCCAGGCCTCCGGCCTGCCGGTCCTGATCTTGCTCACGACGCCCGACGCCCGCACGCCGTACCGCATCGCCGCAGGCGTCTCGATGCTGCCGGCGGCGCAGGTGCCCGGCTTCGACCCGCTCGCCGCAGGCTCACCGGCACTCGCTGCCGCGGACACCGCTCCGGATGGGCGCTACGCCAAGCTCGTCCAGGGGTATGCGGCCTCGCTCGCCTACCCGAGCAGCCCCAAGGCGGTGGCTCCAGGCATCACCGCGGGTGACGCCTTCAGCACGGCCGTGCGGGCCAACGCGGCGAAGCAGGCGGCCGCCCTCGCCGCTCTCGGCTCCTTCCGGCAGCAGCACGAGGCGCGGACGGTCACCGGCGGTCTGCGCACCGCCGGGGGACAGGCGGCGCTGGTCTTCGCCGTCATCGACCGCAGCGACACCGCGCTGGTCAGGAGTGGCACCCTCACCCTCACCAAGGAGTTCACGACCCTCAGTGGTCTCAGCGCGGTCACCTCCGAGGTCAACCTGTCGACCCTCGAGGTCGTCGCGCTCGTGGTGCCGGCGTCCGGCCCGGCCACCGTCGTCGGCGGCGAGGAGCACCTCTATGGCGCCCAGGGAGCCTGACGCGTCCGGCGGCCGCGACCGCACGCACGGACCCTACTCACGAACGGGCGGACCGACCACGAGATCCGGCCGGTGGCCCCACCTCGACACCGATCGGAGAGAATGACCTCATGACCCAGCAGCCCTTCTCGACCTCTGCCCTGCGCGGCGCCGTGGACCTGTCGGCGCTCCGGCGCCCCGCCCCCTCATCCGCTGGCGGTGTCGGGGCCCGAGGTGAGCGCGCTGCAGGTGCGGGGCAGACGCCGGGCGGAGCCGGCAGCCTCGTCGTCGAGGGCACCGACGCCGGTTTCCAGGAGATCGCCACCGACAGCATGCGGGTGCCGAGCGTGGTGCTGCTCTGGTCGGCGCGGCTGCCCGAGTCCGAGCAGTTCGTCACGACCCTGGCCGGGGTCGTGGAGACCTACGCCGGCCGACTGCAGCTGGTGTCGGTCGACGTCGACGCCAACCCCGGTCTGTTGCGGGCCTTCCAGGTGCAGTCGGTGCCAGCGGCTTTCGGCCTCGTGCAGGGCCAGCCGGTGCCGCTCTTCGCGGGACTGCTCACCCCGCAGGAGATCACCCCCTGGCTGGACGAGCTCCTCAAGCTCGCCCTGCAGCAGGGAGTGACCGGGCGGGTCGACCTCGCCGCTCAGCAGCCGGGTGGCCCCGAAGGCCCCGCGGGCGCCGAGGGGAGCGAGCCGCAGGAGGACGAGGAGCAGCCCCTGCCGCCACACGTGCAGGCCGCCTACGACGCCATCGACGCCGGTGACCTCGACGCGGCGGTCGCCGCCTACGAGGGGGCGCTGAAGTCGGACCCCACGGACGCCGAGGCCGCGCTGGGTCTCGCCCAGGTTCGCCTCATGCAGCGCACCGAGGGTGTCGACCCGGTCCAGGCCCGGGCGGCTGCGGCCGCAGCGCCAACCGATCTCGACGCCCAGGTGCTCGTCGCTGACCTCGACGTCCTGGGCGGACACGTGGAGGACGCCTTCAGCCGTCTCATCGACCTCGTGCGAGTCAGCGCCGGTGACGACCGCAACCGGGTGCGTCAACACCTCATCGAGCTCTTCGAGATCGTCGGACCGGGTGACGAGCGGGTCGAGCGTGCCCGCAAGGCGCTCATGAGCGCGTTGTTCTGACCCCGCTGCCCCCGGGTGGGGTCAGCGCGGTCCCGAACGCGTGCGCCGGGCGCGCCGCGAGGCCGGCGACAGCATGGGGTTGCGGCCACCGCCTCGCAGCTGCGCCAGGGTGGCGAGGTTCGGTCCCGGGGCCCCGCCGACCGGGGGGTGCGGTGGGCTGGTGGCCGTCATCCGGGGCGGCGGTGCCACCACAGCCGGCCCGGCCGTATCGGGCGGGGCTCCGGACGGGCGGTGGGGCGTGGTGGTGTCGGCGACGGCTGTCATGCAGCGGCTCCCGGTTTCGGCCGGTGGCACGACCCGCGGGGGCGGGTGTGTGGCACCAGGACAACGGTGGGCGGAAGGTCTCCTGTCGCAACCGTCTCAACCGGGCGGGGAGGTCTGGTATTCCCGTTCCGGACGATCCGAGGTGGACGTATTGGTCCCCCGGGTGCTCCTAGCCGAGGAGCCCCTCGTCGAGCCGGGTCAGCACCGACCGGGCCACCTGCTCCGGCGTTCCCTCACGAGGGCTGACGCGAAGGCCCCGGGTCGACCCGCCGCCGCCCTCGCTGCCGTCGCCCTCGAGCACCACGAGGTGCAGGGGCGCGGGGTCGACGAAGTCGAGCAGGTCGGCGAGGAAGTCACCGGCGACCCGCTCGCTGAGGATCGCGTCGAAGCCCGCCCGCTGGTAGGTCTCGCCCACGGCGATCCCGGCGAGCCACCGCAGGAAGAGCTGCTCGACCGCCTCGGGTGAGGGCGGGTCGACCATCGGCACCCCACCCGTCACGACCAGGCTCTCCAGGGCCTCGACGTCGAGGTGCACAGCTCGCACCAGCCCGGCCGCCACGCCCTGCGCGACAGCGTGCGGGTCGGTGCCCGGTGCCCCCGCCACGAGGACCAGGCGGCCGGGCCGCTGCTCGTCGGTCACGTGCCCAGCGCGGCGCTGACCACGTCCTTGGCCTCGGCCTGCACCTGGGCGAGGTGGTCGGCGCCCCTGAAGGACTCGGCGTAGATCTTGTAGACGTCCTCCGTGCCGGACGGGCGGGCCGCGAACCACGCGCTCGCCGTTGTCACCTTCAGGCCGCCGATCTTCGCGCCGTTGCCCGGGGCCGACGTGAGTCTGGCCGTGATCTCCTCGCCCGCCAGGGTCTGCGCCGTCACGGCCTCGGGCGTGAGGGCGCCGAGGGCCGCCTTCTCCTCTCGGCTCGCTGCCGCGTCGATGCGCGCGTAGGAGGGATCGCCGTGCAGGCCGGTGAGGTCGGCGTAGTGCTCGCTCGGCGTCCTCCCGGTGGCGGCGAGGATCTCGGAGGCGAGCAGCGCCAGGATGATGCCGTCCTTGTCGGTCGTCCACACCGACCCGTCGAAGCGCAGGAACGAGGCCCCGGCCGACTCCTCGCCGCCGAAGCCCACGGACCCGTCGAGCAGGCCAGGAACGAACCACTTGAAGCCCACGGGCACCTCGAGCAGCTCGCGACCCAGATCGGTGGCGACCCGGTCGATCATCGACGACGACACGAGCGTCTTGCCGATGGCCGTGCCTGCGGGCCAGCCCGGACGCGCCCCGCCGTAGAGATAGCGGATCGCCACAGCCAGGTAGTGGTTGGGGTTCATCAGCCCCGCGTCAGGCGTGACGATGCCGTGGCGGTCGGCGTCGGCGTCGTTGCCCGTCGAGAGGTCGTAGTCGTGTCGTCGCTCGATGAGGGAGGCCATGGCGTAGGGGGAGGAGCAGTCCATGCGGATCTTCCCGTCCCAGTCGAGGGTCATGAAGGCCCACTGCGGGTCGACGCGAGGGTTGACGACCGTGAGGTCGATGCCGTGCCGCTCGGCGATCTCGCCCCAGTAGCCCACCGAGGCACCGCCGAGCGGGTCGGCGCCGATGCGCACACCGGCCTCCCTGATCCGAGCCAGGTCGACGACGTTGGGCAGGTCGTCGACGTAGTGTCCCAGGAAGTCGTATCTCCCGATTTCTCCGAGTGCCCGGTCGAGCGACACGCGCTTGACGTCGGCGAGCCTGCCGATGATGATCTCGTTGGCACGGTTGGCGATCCACGACGTCGCGTCACTGTCGGCGGGGCCGCCGTGGGTGGGGTTGTACTTGAACCCACCGTCGGACGGCGGGTTGTGCGACGGGGTGACGACGATGCCGTCGGCGAGGCCCGGCCCCTGCTTGCCCTTGTTGAGCCGCAGGATCGCGTGAGACACCGCAGGCGTCGGGGTGTAGCCGTCGCGGTCGTCCACCAGCACGGTCACACCGTTGGCCACGAGCACCTCGAGTGCGCTCTTCCAGGACGGCTCCGACAGGCCGTGGGTGTCACGGCCGATGAGCAGCGGACCGTCGACCCCGGCGTTGCGACGGTACTCGCAGATCGCCTGGGTCGTGGCGAGGATGTGGTCCTCGTTGAAGGCCGTGCGCAGGCTCGACCCGCGATGGCCCGAGGTGCCGAAGACCACCTGCTCGTCGGGGTTCGTCGCGTCGGGGTGCCGGTCGTAGTAGGCGCCGACCAGGGCGTCGACGTCGACGAGGTCGGAGGCCTGGGCCGGCTGACCGGCGCGGGGGTCGTTCATCGGGTCTTTCCCTCGACCACCGCGGTGGCGGCCGTGCCGACGGTGGCTGGGACCGTGGGGTCCGCCTCGTCCTGCGGCTCGTCGACCGGGACCAGCCACACGGCGGACAGGGCGGGGACGACGACGTCGACGGCATACGGCTGCCCGTCCCACGGTTGGCGGCGGGCCTCGTGGACGACGCCGGTGGAGCTGGGCGCCTCGGGCCGGTAGCCGGCGGTGTCGAGCACGACGGTCCACCGCCCGCCACGGGGCAGCCCGATGCGGTAGGCCTCGTGGGTGCTCCCGCTGAAGTTGACGACGGCCGCCAGGACGGGCGCGTCGATGGCGCGGTCTCCGTAGCCGAAGCGCAGGTAGGAGAAGGTGTTGTGGCTCGAGTCGTCGGCGTTGAGCCACGTGAAGCCGGACGGGTCGGTGTCGAGCTCCCACAGCTCTCGGCGGCGTCGGTAGAGGCCGTTGAGGTCCTTGACCAGGGCGTGCACGCGGTAGTGGGCCGGCTGGTCGAGCAGCCACCAGTCGAGGCTGCGGGCATCGGCCCACTCGGACTCCTGGGCGAACTCGCTGCCCATGAAGACCAGCTGCTTGCCGGGGTGGGCCCACATGTGGGCGAGGAAGGCCCGCAGGGTCGCGAGCTGCTCGTCACGGGTGCCCCTGGCCTTGCGCAGGAGCGAGCCCTTGCCGTGGACGACCTCGTCGTGGCTGATGGGCAGGACGAAGTTCTCGGTGAAGGCGTACATCAGGGCGAAGGTCATCGAGTTGTGGTGGTACTGGCGGTAGATGGGGTCCTGACCGAGGTACTTCAGGCTGTCGTTCATCCAGCCCATGTTCCACTTGAACCCGAAGCCCAGACCGCCCGTCGCCGTCTCGCGGGTGACGCCGTCCCACGACGTCGACTCCTCGGCGATGGTGACGATGCCGGGGACCCGGCGGTAGGCCGTCGCGTTGGTCTCCTGCAGCAGCTGCACCGCCTCGAGGTTCTCGCGGCCGCCGTAGGCGTTGGGGATCCACGCCCCCGGCTGTCGGGCGTAGTCGAGGTAGAGCATCGAGGCGACACCGTCGACCCGCAGGCCGTCGATGTGGAACTCCTCGAACCAGTAGAGGGCGTTCGCGACGAGGAAGTTGCGCACCTCGGGCCGTCCGAGGTCGAAGATGTTGGAGCCCCACTCCGGGTGCCAGCCCTTGCGCGGGTCCGGGTGCTCGTAGAGCGGCTGACCGTCGTAGCGGGCCAGGGCCCACGCGTCGGTGGCGAAGTGGCCGGGGACCCAGTCGAGGATGACGCCCACCCCCCGCTGGTGCAGCCGGTCGACGAGGTAGCGGAAGTCGTCGGGGCTGCCGAAGCGGGAGGTCGGCGCGTAGTAACCCGTGACGTGGTAGCCCCACGAGGGCACGTAGGGGTGCTCCATGACCGGCAGCAGCTCGACGTGGGTGAAGCCGAGGTCGACCACGTAGTTGACCAGGTGCTCGGCCAGCTCGCGGTAGCTCAGGCCCTGCCGCCACGAGCCGAGGTGCACCTCGTAGACGCTCATCGGGCCCGTGTGCGGGTTCTCGTGGGCGCGGCGCGCCATCCACGTCTCGTCCTGCCATGTGTAGTGGCTCTCGGTGACGATGGCCGCCGTCTTGGGGGCCACCTCGGTGCGCCGGGCCATGGGGTCGGTGTGGTTGCGGGTGATGCCGTCGGCGCCGCGGATGGCGTAGAGGTAGTTCATCCCCTCGGTGGCGCCGGGCACGAAGAGCTCCCAGATGCCGCTCTCGCCGAGACGACGCATCGGGTGCGAGATCCCGCTCCAGCCGTTGAAGTCGCCGATGACGTGCAGGGCCGTGGCGCGCGGGGCCCACACGGCGAACGAGACGCCGGTGACGTCACCCAGCGGACCGCCGTAGGTGCGCACGTGCGACCCGAGCACGGTCCAGAGCAGCTCGTGGCGTCCCTCGTTGACGAGGTGACGGTCGACCTCGCCGAGGGTGGGGGCGAAGCGGTAGGCGTCGTCCTGCTCGTGCTCGAGCCCGTCGTCGTAGGTCACGAGCAGGCGGTAGTCGGAGGTGGCGGTGACGTCGGGGGCCGTGCCCGACCACACCCCGCCCTTGACGTGCGGCAGGTCGAGCAGCGTGCCGTCGGCCAGGCGGGCCCGGACGGAGCGAGCCAGGGGCCGGTAGGTGGTGACGGTCAGGCCGCCCGGACCGAGGTGGTGACCGAGCAGGTCGTGCGGCTGCGAGTGGCGGGCCTCGAGGAACGCGTCGACCGCGCTCTCGTCGGCGACCTGGGCGAACGTGGGGACCGTGGTCATCCGGGGTCCTTCGTCGAGAGGGGAGGGGGAGGGGGGCGGCGCAGGGGAGGGAGGCGGGGCACTGGAGGCGGCGAGGATGCGGGCGACCGCGGCAGTCGGGATGCCCAGCCAGCTGGGGCGGTTGCGGGCCTCGTAGACGACCTCGTAGAGAGCCTTGTCGAGCTCGAGGCCGGTGAGCAGGTCGAGGCTGGTGGGGTCGGTGCGGGGGTCGGTGCCGGTGACCGCCGCGTAGCCGTCGAGGAAGGCCTCGCGGGCCTGCTCGACCCAGACGCGCGCGTCGGCGTCGGGCTGCGCGAGCTCGACCGAGCCACCCGCGTAGTCGAAGGAGCGCAGCATGCCCGCGACGTCGCGCAGGGCGAGGTCGGGCAGCACCCGCTCGGAGAGGGGACGCAGCGGCTCGCCCTCGAAGTCGACGGCGACCCATCCCCGGTCGCTGACGTGCAGCACCTGTCCGAGGTGGTAGTCGCCGTGGATCCGTTGCAGCGCAGGCCAGTCCGCGTCAGCGAGACGGGTCATCACAGCCTGGATACCCTCGTCGAGCCCGGCGAGCGACGGAACCTCGGCCAGGGCCGCGGCATACCGCTCGCGCACCGATCGCAGCAGCGGGTCGCGGGTGGCCGCGGTCACGGGGGTGGTGCCCATGGCCGTCGCGAGGGACACGTGGATGCGGGCGGTCGCCTCGCCCAGCTCACGCGCCTGCGAGGTGAAGGCCGTCGCGGTCTGCGCCGCCCGCAGCGCCACGCGCCACGCGTCCTCCACGTCGGGGAAGAAGCGCTGGGCGAAGGCCAGGTGTCCGGCCACCGCGTGCGCGGGGTCGTGCGGTGCGGCCTGGGCGGCATACGGGTCGGTCCACGTGCCGAGGACGTAGCCGACCGTCGGGGGCACCTGCGTGGAGCCGGCTTCGGTGAGGGCGGACTGCACGACGACGTCGGGGTTGTCCCCGGCCTGCAGGGTGCGGAAGAGCTTGATGATGATCGGCTCGGCGACCGCCCCGGCCGTGTCGGCGACCTCGCAGATGATCGAGGTGTTGGACTGCTCCCCGCGCAGGACCGCGGAGCGCACCAGCGTGACCTGCGGCCCGGCGACGTGAACCCCGACGACGGTCTCGTCGAGCCGGTCGCTGACGTCCTGGTGCTGGGCGTCGACCCGTCCCTCGACCAGACCCAGCAGGGCTTCCACGAAGACGGGGTCGTGTGCCGCGTCGTAGAACCACCGGTGCCCCAGGACACCGTGCTCGGACTCGCCGATGAGGGCGCCCTCGGCACCCGGCAGTGGGGCGCTGCGGTAGGTGACCGGCACCTGGTAGACGACGGGCGTCGGGCCGGCCTCGTCGACGACCACCTGCACCTCGATGCCGACCTCACCGGCCGGGTCGTCCAGCCGGTAGCCCCCGAGCTGGCGCAGCCGGGGGGTCCTGCCCTTGGTCGCGCACCAGCGCTGGGCCGGGAGCCAGGCCTCGAGCAGCTCGAGCTTGCCGGGGTTCAGGGTCGTGCGGTGGATGGTCGCCATGAGTGGTCAGTACCCCGTGACGGCGATGATGTGCACCGGGTGGGTCTCGGGCCCGAGCCGCACGAAGTTGTCGGCCCCCCAGTCCCACCTCCGGTCCGAGAGCAGCTCGTGGGCGGCGAAGCGCTGGCCCCAGTCGAGGCCGAGCGCCGGCAGGTCGAGGTGCACGGTCGTCTCCCGCGTGGCGTGCGGGTCGAGGTTGACGACAACCAGCACGGTGTCGCGCGTGCCGTCGTCGAGCGAACGGGTCTTGGAGAAGACCATGACGTTCTCGTCGTCGGCGGTGTGCAGGCTCAGGTTGCGCAGCCAGTGCAGGGCCGGGTGCCGGCGCCTGATCCGGTTGATCAAGGTGAGGTAGCCCGCCAGGGACTGGCCCTCCTTGGACCCTCCCGGGGCGTAGTCGGCCCAGCGGCGGTCCTTGTACTCGTACTTCTCGTTGTCGACCTGCTCCTCGACGCCGGGGCGGGCGACGCTCTCCATCAGCTCGTACCCGGCGTAGATGCCGTAGGTGGGCGAGAGGGTCGCGGCGAGCGCCGCGCGCAGCTGCCAGGCCGCCGGGCCGCCGTACTGCAGGTAGGGAGTGAGGATGTCGTGCGTGGTCGGCCAGAACGAGGGGCGCAGGAAGTGGGCCGTGTCGACGGCGAGCTCGCGGGCGTACTCCTCGAGCTCCCAGCGCAGGTTGCGCCAGGCGTAGTAGGTGTAGGACTGCTGGAAGCCGGCCTTGCCGAGCGTGTGCATCATCGGCGGGTTCGTGAAGGCCTCCGACAGCCAGATGACCTCGGGATGGTCGGTTGCCACGTCGGCGATGAGCCACTGCCAGAACTGGACCGGCTTGGTGTGCGGGTTGTCGACCCGGAACAGGGTGACCCCGTGGTCGATCCAGACCTGCACGACGCGACGCACCTCGGCGTAGGCCTCGGCGGGCGCGTTGTCGAAGTTGACCGGGAAGATGTCCTGGTACTTTTTCGGGGGGTTCTCGGCATACGCGATGCTGCCGTCGGCCCGCGTGGTGAACAGCTCGGGCAGCTGCGTGACCCACGGGTGGTCGGGACTGCACTGCAGCGCAAGGTCGAGGGCGACCTCGAGGCCGTTGCGCCGCGCGGCCCGCACGAAGATGTCGAAGTCGTCGAAGGTGCCGAGGTCGGGGTGGATGGCGTCGTGCCCCCCGTCGGGCGACCCGATGGCGTAGGGGCTGCCGGGGTCCCCCTCCTGCGCCGTCAGGGTGTTGTTGCGGCCCTTGCGCGCGGTCGTGCCGATCGGGTGGATCGGCGTCAGGTAGACCACGTCGAAACCCATCTCGGCGATCCCCCGCAGCCGCTCGGCTGCGGTGCGCAGGGTGCCCGAGTGCCAGCGGCCCGCCTCATCGTCGTACCAGGCACCCTCGGAGCGGGGGAAGATCTCGTACCACGCCCCGTAGAGGGCGAGCTGGCGCTCGACCAGCAGGGGGTACACCGGGCTGGGGCTCACCAGCTCACGGAAGGGGTGCGTCGCGAAGAACGCGAGCACGGTCCGCGACGTGGCCACGTGCAGCCGCTCGAGACCGGGGACGGAGGTGTCGCGCAGGGCGGTCACGGCGTGGCGCACCTCGGCGGCGTCGACGTCGGCGGGCATCCTCGACAGGGCGCGCTCGAGCACGCGCACGCCCTCCTTGAGCATCAGCTCGGTGTCGATGTCGGCGCTGACCTTGATCGTGGCGTCGTGCACCCACGTGGCGACGGGGTCGGACCAGCCCTCGACGCGGTAGGTCCAGGCGCCGGGGCGACCGGGGCGGACGGTGGCGCTCCACCACTTCAGCCCCGGGTTGTCGGCCGACATCGGGAAGTGGTGGTCGACGCCGTCGGGGTCGGTGAGCACCGCGGTGGCGTTGACGGCGTCGTGCCCCTCGCGGAACACCTGGGCGGCGACGACGAACTCCTCGCCCTCCACGGCCTTCGCGGGACGGGTACCACCGTCGACCAGCGGGCGCACGTCCTGGACGGGGATGCGCCCCATCGGGGCCACCCCGCCCGGCAGGCCGAAGGGCGGGGCGACAGGCGGGGCGACGGGCGCCGGTGAAGGCGCGGGGTTCGTGGGGACGGATGCGGCGGCAGTGGGCGCAGTCACGTGCTCGACGCTACCGGTAGTCGCCGCCTCGCGTCATCGCGCGGCCCGGCGAGTGCGCAGGAGGTCCAGATCGCGGCGAGTTCCCGGCCCCCGGATGGCGTCACGCTACATTCTGCGGTGGACTCGTCCGGCGCAGTGTGGCGTCACCCGCCCGAGACGGTCGAGACGGTCGAGAACCCGACTCGACGTCCCGCCGAAGGAACTAGGAGACTCTCGTGACTGACACGCCCGTGGTGGCCACCGCGCCGCCCGCCGACCAGCCCCGACGCGACGGCGTCGACCTCATCTCCCCCCGTCACAGCGTCGAGGGCTTCGTGGGCGAGTTCCTGCGCGAGCTCAACTACGGCCAGGGCGTCAGCCTCAACCGCAGCTCGGTCAACGACCGGTACCTCGCCCTGGCTCGCACGGTGCGCCACCACCTGCAGTCGCGCTGGATGACGACCCTGGCCAACCAGTGGGACCGCCAGGCCAAGACCGTCTGCTACCTCTCGGCGGAGTACCTCCTCGGTCGTCAGCTCGACAACGCCATCCTCGCCTCCGACATGGACGACATCGTCGAGGAAGGGCTCGGCCAGCTGGGCATCCCGCTGTCACAGCTGCGCGCCCAGGAGATCGAGCCGGGCCTCGGCAACGGCGGTCTCGGTCGGCTCGCCGCCTGCTTCGTCGACTCGCTCGCCACGATGTCGGTGCCCTGCATCGGCTACGGCATCCGCTACGAGTACGGCATCTTCCGGCAGTCCTTCGAGGACGGCTGGCAGCGCGAGGACAGCGACCCATGGCTCGAGCTGGGCAACCCGTGGGAGTTCCCCCACCCCGAGCACGCGGTCCGCGTGTGCTTCGGGGGCACGACGGAGCACTACGACGACGGGGAAGGCACCACCCGCACGCGGTGGCTGCCCGACTGGGACGTGCAGGGCGTCCCCTACAACTACATGGTGCCGGGGTATCGCAACGGCCGGGTCAACACGCTGCGGCTGTGGAGCGCCAAAGCCACCCGCGGCTTCAACCTCGACGTCTTCAACGCGGGTGACTACGTCGAGGCCGTGCGCGGACAGACCTTCGCCGAGAAGATCTCGATGGTGCTCTACCCCGAGGACTCCACGCCGCAGGGCAAGGAGCTGCGCCTGCAGCAGCAGTACTTCTTCGTGGCCTGCTCGGTCAACAACTTCATCAACCAGGTGCTCCCGCCCGACTTCGACCTGCGGCTGCTGCCCGAGCGGGCGATCTTCCAGCTCAACGACACCCATCCGGTCATCGCCGTACCCGAGCTGATGCGGATCCTCGTCGACGACAAGGGGTTCGAGTGGAAGCAGGCCTGGGAGATCACCCAGAAGTGCTTCGCCTACACGTGCCACACGCTGTTGCCCGAGGCTCTCGAGGAGTGGAGCCTCGACCTCATGGGTCGGCTGCTGCCGCGCCACCTCGAGATCATCCGCCGGATCAACCACGACTTCCTGGTGCAGGTCGCGGAGCAGTTCCCCGGCGACCACGTGCGGCAGGCCCGGATGTCGATCATCGGCGAGCACACGGTGCGGATGGCCTTCCTGGCCACCGTCGCCGGCTCCAAGGTCAACGGCGTCGCCGAGCTGCACTCCCAACTGCTGCGGGACAAGGTCCTCCCGGACTTCTCCGAGGTCTTCCCCGACAAGTTCACCAACGTCACCAACGGGGTGACCCCACGCCGGTTCGTGCGGCTGGCCAACCGCAACCTGTCGACCCTGGTCACCGACGCCATCGGGCCCGGGTGGATCACCGACCTCGACAAGCTCTCGGCCCTCGAGCCGTTCGCCGACGACGCGGCCTTCCGTGAGCGGTTCCGCGAGGTCAAGAGCCGTAACAAGACGACGCTGGCCAAGACCCTCAAGGCGCGGGACGGCATCGTCATGCCGACCGACGTCATGCTCGACGTGATGATCAAGCGGCTGCACGAGTACAAGCGCCAGACCCTGAAGGTGCTGCACATCGTCACGCTCTACGAGGAGATCATCAGCGGAAAGGTCGCGGCGCAGGACGTCACGCCCCGGGCGTTCCTCTTCGGGGCCAAGGCTGCACCGGGCTACCAGATGGCCAAGCAGATCATCGGGCTCATCAACGCCGTCGGCCGCACCGTCAACGAGGACCCGCGGGTGGAGGGCCGGCTCACGGTCGTCTTCCCGCCCAACTACAACGTGACCCTGGCCGAGCGGCTGATCCCGGCGGCCGACCTGTCCGAGCAGATCTCGCTGGCCGGCAAGGAGGCCTCGGGCACCGGGAACATGAAGCTGGCCCTCAACGGAGCCCTCACCATCGGCACCGACGACGGCGCCAACATCGAGATCCGCCGGCTCGTGGGTGACGAGCACTTCTTCCTCTTCGGGATGCTGGAGCCCCAGGTGGAGGAGCTGGTCTCGGCGGGGTACCGCCCGCACGACGTCTACGAGGCCGACCCGAGGCTCAAGGCAGCCATCGACCTCATCTCGTCCGGCGCCTTCTCGCGTGGGGACGAGACCGTCTTCGAGCCGGTCGTCTCCAACCTCCTGCACCACGACCGCTTCCTGGCGCTGGCCGACTACGCGGCCTACATCGAGGCCCAGGAGCGGGTGGACGCCGCCTACGCCAACCCCGACGAGTGGTCTCGATCGGCGATCCTCAATGTCGCCCGCAGCGGCTTCTTCTCCTCCGACCGGGCGATGCGCGAGTACATCGCCCGCATCTGGCACACCCCGCCGGTCCTCGACTGAGGGCGTCGTGCGCGAGGTGGCCTCAGACCGCCTCGCGCAGGCGCACCGTGGGGCTGGGTGGGCTGGGCGGGCCGGGGGGTGGTCGGGTCATCTCGCGCCGGCGCGGTCGGCACCTCTGGTCCCTCCGCGGGGTTCAGGTGGGGTCGACGCCGCGGTAGACCCGCATGGAGGCGGCCGCCATGGGCACCACGTCGAGCGGTGCCGCCGGCTGGACCTCGCCGGGGCGCTCCCACACCGAGTCCCACAGCAGCGCGTAGGCCGTGAGCCCGGCGGGCCGGGGGAGGGTGACCTCGCGGTCAGCCCGGCCACCGTGCAGCACGACGAGCAGCGAGTCCTCACCCAGCCAGGCCCCGTCGAGGTACATCGACAGGGTGCGCGTGGCCGGGTCGCCCCAGGCGTCGTCACCCATGGGCCGGCCGTCGGCGGCATACCAGGCCAGGTCCTCCGACCCGTCGTCGGCGACCACCCGCCCCGAGAAGAAGGTGCGCTGGCGAAGCACCCGGTGCTGACGGCGCAGCCGGGTGAGGAACCGGGAGGTCTCGAGCAGGTCGACCTGCCACGGCTCCAGGTCCCAGTCGAACCACGAGATCTCGTTGTCCTGGCAGTAGGCGTTGTTGTTGCCGTGCTGGGTGCGACCGATCTCGTCACCCGCGTTGATCATGGGCACGCCCGTGGAGACCAGCAGGGTGCCCAGCAGGTTGCGCTGCGCGCGGCGGCGGGCGAGCAGGATCGCCTCGTCGGTCGTGCGCCCCTCGACCCCGTGGTTCCACGACAGGTTGTGCCCCGAGCCGTCGTGGTTGCCCTCGCCGTTGGGCCCGTTGTGCTTGACGTCGTAGGCGGTCAGGTCGGCTCCGGTGAACCCGTCGTGCGCGGTCACGAAGTTGACCGAGGCGATGGGTCCGCGGTCGCGTCGCCCGAAGAGGTCCTGTGAGCCGGCGAGCCGGGTCGCGAGGTCCTGTACCCCGTGGCCCGATCCGGGGTCGGCGGCGAGGTCGGCGAGCCAGAAGGAGCGCACGCAGTCGCGGTAGCGGTCGTTCCACTCGCTGAAGGGCGGGGGGAACTGCCCGGTACGCCACCCGTGGATGCCGACGTCCCACGGCTCGGCGATGTTCTTGACGCGCGACAGCACCGGGTCGGTGCGCAGGGCCACGAGGAAGGGGTGGTTGAGGTCGAAGTCGTCGTTCGGCCCCCGGGCCAGCGCCACGGCGAGGTCGAAGCGGAAGCCGTCGACGTGGCACTCCTGCACCCAGTAGCGCAGCGAGTCGAGCACCATCCGGGCGACCACCGGGTGGCGCAGGTCGAGGGTGTTGCCGCACCCCGTCACGTCGATGTCCTCCCCCCGCTCGTCGAGCCGGTAGTAGGACCGGGAGTCGAGCCCACGCCAGCTGAGGGTCGCGCCGTCGGCGCCCTGCTCGCACGTGTGGTTGTAGACCACGTCGAGGATGACCTCGATGCCGGCCGCGTGCAGGAGCTTGACCATGTCCTTGAACTCCGCGAGCACCGCCAGTGGGTCGCTGGTGGCGGCGTAGCCGGCGTGCGGGGCGAAGAAACCGAGGGTGTTGTAGCCCCAGTGGTTGGTCAGGCCACGCTGCACCAATGCAGGTTCGCTCGTGAAGGCGTGCACCGGAAGCAGCTCGACGGCCGTCACCCCGAGCGCGTGCAGGTGGGCGATCGTCGCCTCGTGGGCCAACCCGGCATAGGTGCCCCGCAGGTCGTCCGGCACACCGGGCAGCAGGCGGGTGAGGTTGCGCACGTGCGTCTCGTAGACGAGCGAGTCGGTGAGCGGGTGCTGCAGGGGGCGGTCGTCCCCCCAGTCGAAGCGGCCGTCGACGACGACACCACGAGGCACGTAGGCCGCGGAGTCGCGGTCGTCACGCAGCCGCGGGTCTCCGACGAGGGTGCGCCCGACCCGGTGGCCGAAGACCTCCGGGCGCCAGGTGACCGACCCCTCGACCGCCTTGGCGTAGGGGTCGAGCAGCAGCTTCGCGGGGTTGTGCCGCATGCCTCTCTCCGGCTCCCAGGCCCCGTCCACCCGCACGCCGTAGCGCTGACCGGCGGTGACGTCGGGGAGGTGGCCGAACCAGTGACCGTGCGCGCGCTCGGTCAGGGTCACCCTCCGCTCGCTCGTGCCGTCGACGTCGTCGGCGTCGAAGAGACAGACCTGCACCGCGTCGGCGTCGTCGGCGTAGACGCAGAAGTCGGCACCGCCCTCGGGCCCGTCCCGCAGGGTCATCCCGGCGGGCGGCGGCAGGTCCCGCAGGGGTCGGGGCGGCGTCGGGGGTCGCATGGCCGCTCAGCCTACGGCCCGTTAGGTTAGTGCCATGAGCGATCCCACCAGCCTGCCGAACTTCCCGCCGCCGGCGGACGAGCACCCGCTGCGGGGACGCGTCCTCGACGCCCTCACGGACCTCGGCCTCCAGCCCAACATCGACGCCGACGGAGACATCTCGTTCGTCATCGGTGAGCCCGCGCAGCAGCTGTTCGTCCGCTGCCAGGACGGCGACTTCCCCATCATGCGGGTCTTCGGCCAGTGGATGATCGGCGACCAGGTGCCAGACGACCACGAGCTGCGCCTGCAGCGGTGCAACGACTTCGGGCTGCAGCTCAACCTCGTCAAGGTCGGACTGGTCACGACCGACAACGGTGAGAACCTCGTGGTCTCGGGCGACCACGTCGTGCCGGTCGGCACCGAGGTCTCCCCGCTCTTCCAGATCACCGTCAACATCATCATGGAGGTCGTGCAGATGTGGCACACCTCCTTCCTCTCCGCCGAGGAGCAGCAACGGATCGCCGAGGCCGGAGCCCAGCCGCCGCAGTCGAGCCCGGCCCCGCCCGACAACGGCTACCAGCCGCGCCACCGCCCCGCGGACGAGGTCTGAGATGCCCTCCACCAGCAGCAGCTCCGAGTTCGTGCGCCTCGAGGTCGACGGCGGCGTCGGCACCATCCGGCTCGACCGGCCGCCGATGAACCCCCTGTCGGTGCAGGTGCAGGAGGAGATCCGCGCCGCTGCCACCGAGGCCGCCGAGCGCGCCGACGTCGCGGCCGTCGTGGTCTACGGCGGGGAGAAGGTCTTTGCGGCGGGGGCCGACATCAAGCAGATGCAGGTCATGTCCTACACCGACATGGTCGACCGCTCAGCCGCCCTGCAGTCGTCGCTCACCGCAGTCGCGCGCATCCCCAAGCCGACGGTGGCAGCCATCACGGGCTACGCCCTCGGTGGCGGGTGCGAGCTCGCGCTCGCCTGCGACTTCCGCGTCGCGGGGGAGGGCGCCCGGCTGGGCCAGCCCGAGATCCTCCTCGGCATCATCCCGGGAGCCGGTGGCACGCAGCGGCTCTCTCGGCTCGTGGGGCCGGCCCGGGCCAAGGACATCATCTTCTCGGGGCGGTTCGTGAAGACCGACGAGGCGCTCGCCATCGGCCTGGTCGACAAGGTCGTGCCGGCCGACGAGGTCTACTCCGCGTCCGTGGCCTGGATGAGGTCGTTCGTCGGTGGCCCGGCCTACGCCCTCCGGGCGGCGAAGGAGGCCATCGACCGCGGGGTCGAGGTCGACCTCGAGACCGGTCTCGAGATCGAGCGGATGCTCTTCGCGGGGCTCTTCGCCACCCACGACCGCACCGCCGGGATGACCTCCTTCGTCGAGCAGGGCCCGGGCAAGGCGGTCTTCGAGGGTCGCTGAGCGCCCGGTGCCTCAGCCCTCCACGGCGGGCGGCAGCGGGAGGGCGCGCAGGGAGTCCTCCGACATGGCCGCGTGGAGCGGCCGCCCGACAGGTCCCTGGACCGGCACGCTGATGGCGACGAAGGCACCTCCCTCTCGAGCCGGCTTGACGACGAGCCGGCCCCCCCGCGCGACGGCCACGCTGCGCACGATGCCCAGACCGAGACCGGTCTGGGTGCGGCTGTCGCCCTCGAGAGGAGGCGTGAACCCCTCGGAGCCACCCTCGGCGTTGAGCCAGGCACGACGCGACTGGCAAATGCCGGGTCCGGAGTCCGCCACCCCGAGGAGAAGGGTCCCGTGGTTCAGCGAGGCGTGCACGCGGATGGTGTCGCCACGCTCGGTGTAGCGCACGGCGTTCTCCACGAGGGTGTCGAGCACGACCCGCATCCGCTCGGGGCTGCCGACGAACTCCCGGGCTCCGTCGGTGTCGACCACCCACTGCCGCTGCGTCATCCCCGCCCACCGGCGGACGGCCTCGGCGACGACACCGGGCAGGTCCATCGGCTCGTTCGCCGGCTGGTGCTGCAGCCGGATCACCCGCAGCAGGCGCTCGGTGGTGCGCGTGACCCGCTCGAGCTCCTCGCGCACGATGTCGAGGTCGTTGGCCCTGGCTGGATCGGGTTCGCTGTGGCGCAGCAGCTCGAGGTACCCGGAGGCGATGGTCAGCGGTGACCGCATCTCGTGCGAGGTGAGGCGCGTGAGCAGCACCTGGTCGGCGGACTGCCGCTTCTCGCGGTCGGCGAGGGTGGTCACCACCCGCAGGGCATCCTGCCTACGGCGGACGTTGAGCACGAGCAGCGCCATGATCACCGACATCAGGGGGATCTCGGTGGTCTCCTGCCAGGGGAGCACACCCTCGGCGACGCGGTCCAGGAGGATCCCACCCGTCACCGCGGTGAATACGGCAAGGGCCAGCCAGGCCTGACGCACCGACCACACCCGGGCCCCGAAGGCGAGGGCGAAGCCAGCCCAGGCGACGTGGTAGGGGATCGTCTCGTCACCGGGGAGGCGCCACATCATCACGATGCACACCGCTGCGAGCGCGAGCCAGGCCAGGTAGGTGCCGCGTGCGAGCGAGAAGGTCGCCCGGGTCGACGCTGTCGAGAGGCTGAGGCTGGTCACCTGGGGCGCCTAGACGCCGACGAAGCAGTAGCCGACGCCGCGTACGGTCTCCATCGGCAGACCGGCGACCTTCAGCCGCAGACGCCGGATGCTCACGTCGACCAGGTTGGAGCCGGGGTCGAAGTCGAGACCCCATACGGAGTGCAGCAGCTCTTCCCGGGTGCAGACGTCGCCGCGTCTGCGCATCAGGTGGGCCAGCAGGGCGGCCTCGCGCTCGGCCAGGGAGCGGGGCCCGTCGGGCCCGACGACGACCCGTCGCGAGAGGTCGAGACGCAGGCCGCCCCCCTCGAGGTAGCGGTGGGAGTCGGAGGGCTCGTGCTCGAGGTGACGCCGCACCCGGGCCGTGAGCTCGACGAGGTTGAACGGCTTGGCCACGACGTCGATGGCGCCGCGCTCGAGCGCCTGCACCCGCAGGGCCACGTCAGTGACGCCGGAGACGACGATGACCGACAGGTCGGGGTGGTCACGGCGCAGCCGGTCGAGCAGGGTCAGCCCGTTCTCGCTCCCGAGCACCAGGTCGAGCAGCACGAGGTCGACCGGCCCCGTGCGCAGGCGCATCTCCGCCTGAGCCGAGTCGGCTGCCAGCACCACGTGGAACCCGTGCTGCTCGAGCGCCCTCGAGAGCAGGGCCCGCATGCGTTCTTCGTCGTCGATGACCAGAATTGACCTCACCCGAGAACCCCATATCTGCAGTCGCCGCCCGGCCTGATTATGACGCTCCGGCGGTCGGCCCGCGATGAGTTTGATGATATGTCGCGTTAGCGGCGTTTGGGTACCGAAAGATGACCGAATCATGACCGTGCCGTGACGGAAGCGTGAGAGATCGCTGGGAGAAGAGCCAGGTGACCACGCCCCGGGTGCACTCTTCGGCTGCAGACATCCGTCGGCAAGATCGTGGAATTGGGGTCCGTCATGGCTCGTACCGTCCGCTCCCGCCGAGTGGTCATCTCGCTGCTCACCGGTGCGCTCGTGGCGCTGGGCGGAGGGGGCATGACCCTCGCCACTGCCGCGCCCGCGTTCCCCGCCGCTCCAGCTGCAGCGGCTGCACCCTCCGGCGGGACGATCACCCTCGGGGTCACCTCGTTGATGGACATGGCCGGGGTGAGCGCCGGTGCCTCGATCTCGACCTACCAGTGGATGGTGAACAAGGACGACACGGGCGACCCCGGGACGTCAGCCAGCCGAGACACCGAGCACTGCCTGCCGTCCACGGCGCCGCACGGTTCGGCCCCCGGCACTGACCTGGTCACCGCGTGCCAGTGGCCCAGCATCCGCGCCACGAACAGCTGGGCCAAGGTCGTGGCCCAGGGCTCGCAGGACGACCTCGACGGCACCGCGGCAAGGAGCCTGTCGCTGCCGGGCGGGAAGTACCTGATCTCGGTGACCTCCGCCGGCTACAAGATCGCCGGTGCCCACTTCGCCGTCGACGGCGGAACCCAGCCGGTCGCCGTGAAGATGCTGCCGACGCCGCTGCCGCTGGCGACGGTCAGGATCCAGGTGTTCAACGACAACGCCCCCGTCGACGCGACGTACGAGGCCGACGCCGAGCCTGGTCTGAAGGGCTTCGTGGGCTCGCTCAGCGACGTCACCGGGCGGGTCAGCACCGACTACTTCGGCAACCCCCTGTGCACGCCGTACCGCCACAACGCCGACGGCACCGTGACCTACGACGGCAACGGCCGGCCGACCATCGACACCGCCCACCAGACCGGGCGCTGCTACAGCGACGCGGCCGGGGTCATCACGATCCCCAACCTCGGTGAGGACCGTTACGCGGCGCTCGTCTCCCCGCCGGTCGGCCAGCAGGACATGTGGGCCGAGACCACGACCCTCGAGGGCGGTCACGACACCGACATCTGGGTGCAGGCCGGCGAGTCCGGTCTCGACAACGAGCAGATGAGGGGGGCCGAGCCGGTCCCGTCCACCCAGTTCGGTTTCGCCAAGGTCCAGGCACTGACCGACCTCACCGAGACGGGCCACCTCAAGGGCTACGTGTCGGCCCTGCTCGCCTACATCGCCGGCGCCGGCGGTCAGCCCGGCCCGACCGAGGGGACCGGCGCCGGAGCCAAGGTCGGCGATCCGATCGCGAACCCCTGGATCGCCCTGTCCGACCTCAACAACGGCGACCAGCAGATCTACGTCGGACGCGGTGCGGCTGACGGCACCTTCGACATCGCCCACGTCCCCGACGGCAGCTACCAGCTGACCGCCTGGGACTTCGACCAGGACTACATCCTCAACAGCATCAACGTCACCGTCGACAACGGGCAGACCGTCGACGTGGGCCTGGTGCCCATCACCGGCTGGTTCACCCACCTGAAGGGCACCGTCTTCACCGACCTCAACGGCAACGGCAAGCAGGACCCCGGTGAGCCCGGCGTCCCGCAGTTCCTCCTCAGTGTCCGCGAGCGCGACAACTCGGCCATGGACCAGGGCCTCAACACGATCACCACCGACGACCAGGGCCACTACGAGCTGCGCGAGACCTACCCGCTCGGCAAGTTCCTCGTGCTGGAGGCCTTCAACACCCGCTACCAGACGACCGGGATCACCTACCAGGGCGACAACGAACTCAAGCCGACGACGATCCACGGAGGGCTCGTCGACTTCAACTTCCTCGCCATCATCGGCATCGGCGGCACGGTCAACTGGGGTGTCCAGCCCTACGCCAAGGCCGACAACGGCGGCATCGCCGGCACCGTCACCTACGACACCACCCGCAACGAGCTCGACCCCAAGGACGCCGTCACGGAGTCCTACCAGCCCGGGATCCCCGGGCTGAAGGTCGACCTCTACGCGCCGGTCACGTGCGGCACCGACGCGGGAGTCGCCTGCTCGGGCGGCTACGAGGTCGAGGCCAACGGCGCACTGAAGAAGAGCGCGCAGATGCTCGACCAGTACACGACCGAGGGCTGGAACGCCCCCAAGGGGTGCACCGCCCGGATGTGGGACGGCACGCCCTTCTCGACCACGGACCAGCAGGCCCTGCCCGAGCAGGGCGCGGCCGCCAACAAGACGTGCCTCGAGGCGCCGATGGCCGGTGTGGCGATGGGCGCGGGCGACACCTCCGACCCCGCAGGAGCCTCGACCGCCGTCAACGGCAACTACGGCTTCAGCGGGATGCCGGCCGGCGACTACATCGTCAGCGTTGAGATCCCCGACAACCCGGCAGGCCCCGCGACCCCGATGTACAAGGTGACGGCCGAGGAGGACGTCAACGTCTTCGACGGCGACTCCTACGTCCCGCAGGAGGACTTCGCGAAGGCCGTCCACGGGGGGGTGGTCACCGCCGACCCACCTGAGGCCACGCCCCTCCAGCCGGTTTCGCAGCAAGCCGGCATCATCTCCGAGTGCGTGGGGGCGACCCACAAGGTCGAGGTGACCAACGCCAACTTCAACGCTGCGGGCGGCAGCCCCTTCGAGGGCCAGATGCGTCCGTCCTGCCAGGACAAGCTCATCACCGTCCGCGCCGGCCAGACGATCGCCCCCAACTTCAACCTCTTCACGCCGGTGCCCATGCCGACGCACTTCTGGGGCCTGACCCTCAACGACCTCAACCTCTCGCTCGACCGCACCAGCGCCAACTTCGGCGAGGCCGCGGGCATCCCCTACGTCCCGGTCGGTCTCTACGACAGCTTCGGCAACCTCGTCGACACCACACACACCGACTACAACGGCCTGTACGAGGCGCTCGAGCCGTCCACCGACACCTACAACTGCCCGCTCCCGGCTGGTCCGTGCCCCGGCATGTACCGGTTCGTGGGCAACGACCCGGGGGGTCCGGCAGCACCCAACCCGGACTACAACCCGAGGTTCCGCACCATCGCGACCAACTTCCAGGCGTGGCCGGGTCTCTACACCGTGACCGACCAGGCGCCGACCCAGGTGGCCGCGACGATCCTGCGGCCCGACGCCACGCCGGTCGGGATCACCGCCTGTGACCTCCCGACGACCTACCCCCAGCTGTTCGCGGTCGACAAGCCCGTCGTCCGGGTCGGCAAGACCACCAACCCCACCTCCGTCTCGCAGCGCACGGTGACGGTCAGGGGCCTGCACTTCGGCGCCGCAGCCGGCACCGTCACGGTGGGCACCACCACCCCCGCCGTGGCCTCGTGGACCGACCAGTCGATCAGTCTGGTCCTCCCGGCCACCACGGCCATCGGGGCCCAGCCGCTGACGATCACCACGTCTGGCGGCGGGAAGGCCGTCAACACGGTGACCCTGCAGGTGATCCGGGGCGCGGGGTCCAACTCCGCCAACAACCCCCGGGTCTACGAGGTCGGCACCCTCCCGGGTCAGTACACCTCGATCCAGGCGGCCGTCACAGCCGCCGAAGGCGCGCTCGGGACGAACCCCTACAGCCTGGTCGTGGTCTACCCGGGTGCGGCGACGACGCTGACGCCCCACGGTGAGTACCTCGAGAACGTCATCGTCAACAGCCGGATCCACATCCAGGGAACTGGCCCCGGCGGGTTCCAGGGTGCGACCTGGGTCCCCGGGTCGATCGTGGACGGGTCCGGGTTCAACACCGACCCGGTCACCCCGACGACAGGGCCCCCGACGTGGTTCGACGTCCTCGCGGCCGAGCCGACCTACAACGGTGACTCTGCGGTCCCGGACGCCGCGGTGGTGACCTTCCTCAGCCCGCAGCGCGACACCAGCCGCGCATCGTCGTCGTGGCGCCCGACCTTCGACGGCTTCCAGGTCACTGGCGGCATCCAGAGCAACAACGTGATCGCCCCCGACGTGCTCACCGGCATCAACACGACGCCCTACGGCGCCGTGGGCTCGCTGATCACCCAGGGCGGCGGGGTCTACGTCCACTCGGGAGTCAACGGCGTGCAGCTGACCGACAACCTCATCAACGGCAACGGCGGGTCCTACGGCGGTGGCATCCGGATCGGCACGCCCTACGTGCCGGGCAACCACAACTACGGTGCCGTGATCGCCCGCAACCAGGTGCGCGACAACGGCGGCACCAACCTCGCCGGTGGCATCGGGCTCTTCCAGGGCTCCAACGGCTACTCCGTCACCGACAACGCCGTCTGCGGCAACCACTCCTCGGAGTACGGCGGCGGGATCTCCGCCTTCGGCTTCATGGGCCAGACCACGGGCGCGAACGGGGGGAGCGCGACGATCGGGAGCATCACCAGCGGTGCCAACGGTGCCAGCGGTGGCGAGATCCGCCGCAACCGCATCTGGTTCAACCAGTCCTACGACGAGGGCGGCGGGGTCATGGTCGCCGGCGAGCTGCCACCGACGCCGAGCGGCCTGACCCCCGGGACCGGTCCGCTGACCATCGACGCCAACGTCATCACGTCCAACCTCGCCAACGACGACGGTGGAGGGATCCGGCTCCTCCAGGTCTCCGGTGGCAACGTCAGCCCGCTCGGGCTCGGCCGCATCTCCATCACCAACAACACGGTCACCAACAACATCTCGACCCACGAGGGTGGCGGCATCGCCCTGGACGACGCCCTGTTCGTCGACATCGTCAACACGACGATCGCGAAGAACGTCACCACGGCGACGGCCGTGACCAGTGACGGGAACCCGGCCGCCGCCGGCCTCACCACAGCGGCCATCAGCGACCCGCTCCAGCAGTGGATCAACAAGACCAGCAGCAACACGAGCAAGACATTCGTTGGCACCACCAAGATCAAGACACCGAGGTCACCTTCGACATCGGCGTCGCTGGCGACGTACAGCAACAACGACAAGCTCGTCTCGACCCGGGTCGCCGCCGACGGGAGCCCGACGAGCTCGTGGCTCGGCTTCGGCAACCCGACCCTGCTCAACGACGTGTTCTACGACAACCGGGCCGGCACCTGGTCCTTCGGCGTCGTGACCGGCCTCGGCGAGAGCGACAAGGACAACTGGGACCTGCAGGTCGTCGACCAGGCGGCTGGAGCGGATCCCTCCATGGCGAAGATGACGATCAGCGGGACGGTGCTCAACGACAGCCTCCACTCGCCGACCTACCTGACCAACGCCGTGGTCCCCCAGGCGAGCACCGACCCGTTCGCCGGGTCGTACGACGCTGGGGTCTACGTCCTGACCGACCGGGCCAACCCGCAGTTCCGGGCGGCCGCGCTGGTGACGACGAGCTTCGATATCCCGACGCTCGGGGACTACCACCTGGCCAGCGGGTCCCCGGCCCGGGCAGCGGGCGTGGCGTTGACCACCGTCCGCTGGGGCGACGAGCCGACGACCGCCCCGAGTGGGAGCACGTTGACGACCACCGGGGCCAAGACGGTGACCTACGGGGTGTCGGCGCCGAGCAAGGACATCGACGGACAGCCCCGACCGACCGGCGGGCGCTACGACGCCGGATCGGACCAGAGCCCGTGACGGCCGCGGCATCGCCCCACCCCCGAACCCACCAACCGGGCCGTCGCGCCCGGGTCCAGTGAAGAGAGCCAAGGTCATGAAGCTTCCTCGCAACGCCCAGCTCAGCAGGCGAGCCCTGCTGGCGGGTGCCGGCTCGGTCGGTGCCGTCGTCATCGGGTCACGCCTGGTCGCCCCCGCGGTGGCGACGCCGGGCTTCGCCCAGGCCGTCACGGGGCCGGCGGGTACCAAGAAGAAGGTCCACCTCGTCGGCACCGACGGCTGGGTGCAGATGCCCAAGGACGCCCCCCCGGACCCGCCGTTCTTCCCCGACTCCTTGGCTCCCGCCGGGGGTTTCAACACCTACGTGTTCGGGTTCCGCGACGCCACGGGGCTCAACGACGCCGAGGTGGCCTCGCTCCGGGGCCATGCACAGATCAGTGCGCCGATGATGTGGTTCGACGAGCTGGACGAGGTCACCGTTACCTTGACCAACCTGGGTCTCGTGCTGCGACCCGACCTCTTCGACGGTCACACCCTGCACTGGCACGGGTTCGTCAACGCCATCCCGCTCTTCGACGGGGTGCCCGAGCTGTCGCTGTCGGTGCCGATCGGCCGTGACTTCGACTACTACTACAAGGTCCGCGACGCGGGCACCTACATGTACCACTGCCACTTCGAGGACGTCGAGCACGTGCAGATGGGGATGACCGGCATGGTCTTCGTCCGCCCCGTCCAGAACAAGGGTACTGCCACGCTGCCCGCTGGGAAGTACGCCTACAACGACGGCGACGGGTCGACTGCCTACGACCGGGAGTACGCGTTCATGATGACCGAGATCTGGTCTGCCGCTCACTACCGCGACGCCCACATCCAGGTCAGTGACTGGACGGACTTCGACCCGTCGTTCTCCTGCCTCAACGGTCGGGCGTACCCCGACACGGTCGCGGCGAACGGGAACCCGCTCAAGACCGACGCCGGTTCCCTGCAGTTCCAACCGATCTCGTCGATGATTCAGGCGAGGCCGGGGGAGAGGGTGCTCCTTCGGCTGTCGAGCCTGAGCTACAACGACCACTCGCTCACGTGCGACGAGATCGACATGACGGTCATCGCCAAGGACGCCAGCCTGCTCAAGCGCCCCGACGGGACGAGGAACTACCAGGTGACCAACACGGTCACGGTGGGTGCCGGGGAGAGTCGGGACGTGATCTTCACCGCTCCCGACACACCGGGCGAGTACCTGCTCTACGACCGCGACTACAACTTTCTCGCCAACGGTGGTGGAGCGGGATACGGCGGCATGATGACCAAGATCGTCGTGTCCAGCACCGTCCCGGCGCAGCTGCACCCGAACGACTCCTCCAACGACTTCCCCACCAACGTCGGAACGGCGGTGTGACGACCATGATGTCTTTGCCAGGGCGACGCTCGCCCTCGACGGGCTGGGCCCACAGCGTGACCAGCCGACTCGGGCTGTCTGCGGTGGTGTTGGCGTTGGTCGGTTCCGTGGCGGCGACGGTCCCGGGGTCGGCCCAGGCGGCCACCTCGGAAGGTCTGGCGTGTGACCAGGGCACCAACCACAGCTTCACCCTGACCGCCGACGACGGCTACGTCTCGACGCCGGACGGCAACTCGATCTACACGTGGGGCTACGCCGACGAGAAGCAGCGCGCGTTCCAGCTCCCCGGACCGGTGCTCTGCGTCACGACAGGTGACAAGGTGACCGTGGTGCTGCACAACCACCTGGGCGAGGCGACGTCCATCATCTTCCCCGGACAGACGGCAGTGCGTGCCGACGGTCAGCCCGCGGCCCCTGAGCTCAGCCCCACCGGGGTGATGACCTCGATGGTCCAGTCGGCTGACCCCGTGGCTTCCGACGGAACCCCCGGAACCGTGACCTACACGTTCACCGCGGGTTCGCCGGGTACCTACCTCTACAAGAGCGGTACCGACGCCGACAAGCAGAACCAGATGGGTCTGTACGGCGCCCTCGTGGTGCGCCCCACCCAGAGCCCGTCACAGCTGAATGCGCGCTCGGACTCCGCCTTCAACTCCAGCAACGAGTACATCTTCCTCCTGTCGGAGGTCGACCCGGATGTGCACCTGGCGGTCGAGCGGGGCCAGGCCGTCGACTGGTCGAGCTACCGTGCGCGCTACTACATGATCAACGGTCGCAGCATGCCGGACACCTTGGCGCCGAACAACGCCTCATACCTACCTAACCAGCCGTACGGCGCCATGGTCCACATCAGGCCGTACGACCCCGTGAAGAACCCGCTCCCGGCGGCCATCCGGTACGTCAACGCCGGCACGCAGAACTACCCCTTCCACCCTCACGGAAGCGACGAGCGGGTGGTGACCACCGATGGTCAGGTCATGCAGGGGACGGGGGGTCAGGACCTCTCGTACAACAAGTACGACCTCAACGTCGCCCCTGGGCAGTCGCTCGACGTGGTCTTCGACTGGCGTGACGTCGAGCAGTGGAACGCGGCTGACAACCAGATCCCGACCCAGATCCCGGCCATCACCGACCAGCTCCTCGTCGGCACGGACACCTGGTTCAGCCAGAGTCCCTACCTCGGGACCAAGAACGCGATCCCGACCTTCATCACCGACAACAGCCAGTGCGGCGAGTACTACCACATCGCCCACAGCCACGCCCTTCAGCAAGCCACCAACTACGGAGCCACGTTCGGAGGGATGATGACGCTGTACCGCATCGACCCGCCCACCGGCTGCCCCGGGAACTGAGGCCACCATGTCGATCCTCTCTCGGGTGCCCGCAGGCACCTCCGGCTCCCCCAGCCTGCGTCGTCTCGCGGCGGTCACCGGCACGGCGCTGCTCGCAGCGACGTTCGTGCAGACCGAAACGGCGCACGGGCTCGCCGCCCCCAGCACCACCCCAGCGGTCGCCGCCCCTGCGACCTTGGGGGCGGCCAGCAGCCTTGCCGCAGCGTCGGCCACCAGCGTGGGCAAGCTCGGTCCCAGCGGCTGCACCGTCACGGGAACCAGCGACACCTGCGATCTCTTCGCGGCCGCCGGGAAGCAGCTGGTCGCCGGCCAGAACCTCGACGTGTGGGGTTTCGCGACAGCGGCCCCCGACCCGACAGCAACGCCCGCGGTGGCGGTGACCGCGCCGGGCCCCAACCTCGTGGTCACGCAGGGTCACACCGTGACCGTGACCCTTCACAACCAGGTGGCGGGCCAGAGCATGACGCTCGCCTTCCCCGGTATCGGCGCAGCGCGGTTCACCGCCGGGTTTGGCCAGGGGGGGGTGACCGCCGGCGGCACCGCCTCGTACACGTTCGAGGCCACCGAGGCGGGCACGTTCGTCTACGAGGCCGGTCACACCGTCAACGGCGCCCGCCAGGTCGCGATGGGGCTGGCGGGAGCGCTCGTCGTGCTCCCCGCCGACTCGAGCGGCTACGACGACGAGTCGGTGCTGGTCCTCAGCGAGATCGACCCGGCGCTTGCGCTCGACCCGACCGGGTTCGACATGCGCAAGTACACCCCGCAGTACCGGCTGATCAACGGCAACACGTTTCCTGAGGTCCCAGAGATCGCCACCAACCCGGAGAGCGTCGTCAAGCTCCGCTATGTCAACGTGGGCCAGCGACAGCACCCGATGACGCTGATGGGGGCCGCTCAGACAACGACCGCACGAGACGGTCACGCCCTGCCGTACCCGACGGGTGAGGAGACCGCGGTTCTCGAGCCGGGGATGACGGAGGACACCTTGGTCACCATCCCCAAGGCGGCCGACGACCCGACCACGCACTTCACCCTCTACGAGAGCGGCAACCACCTCAACACGGCGGGCCAGCTGCTCAGCGCCGACTCCACGCAAGGCGCCTTCGGGGGTCTGATCACCGCCCTCGACACCACGGTGTCACCCGCCACCGGAGACACGGTCGGACCCAAGGCCTCCGGCCTCGTGCTCAACCCCAACCCGGCTGACGGCCAGAGCGACGTCACGGTGACGGCCACCATCAACGACATCAAGTCTGGTGGCTCGACCATCAAGGCAGCCGAGTACGTCATCGACGACCCGACCGGCGTGACGCCGGGTGGTGGTTCCACCATGGTCGTGAGCGACACCACTGCGACCTCTACGACGGTTACGGGAACGATCACGCCCGGTCAGATGGCCGCACTGGGCGGCAAGCACACCATCTACGTCGCCGGCCAGGACAGCCAGAACAACTGGGGAGCCTACTCGGCTGCCATCCTGACCGTCCAGGGGTACGGCGCCCTCACCACCTCGGCCACCGCCTCGCCGAACCCCTACAACCTCCAAGGACCCCTGACCGTCGACGCCACGGGTGACGCCAGCGCCACGGGGGCCAAGGTCAAGGCCGCGCAGTACTACGTCGGCGACACCATGCCGTCGGACGCCGACTGGGCAGCCAACAGTCAGCCGATGGCCACCAACCGCCTCGCGACGATCGTCGCCGAGACGGTCGACATCCCGGCCACCGCCTTCGCCGGGGTGACCGATGGCCAGCACGCCGTCTGGGTCCGGAGCCAGGACAACCGCGGGCCTGGCCTGTGGGGCCCGCCCCTCGAGATCGACTTCACGGTCGACACCGTCGGCCCGAAGACGCTGGCTGCGGACCTCAACCCCAACATCACCAACGGTCTGATCTCGGCCCCGGCCAGTCCCGGCTACGCGTCGCTCTCGGCCAGTGTGGTGGACGAAGCGAGTGACGTCGCCGACGCCGAGGCCTTCATCAGCCCGGTGACCGAGCCGTCCGGCTCCTCCTTCGGCACCGGCCTGCAGCTGCTGCCTGACCAGCCGACCATCCACGGGCAGCAGTCCGGCTTCCACGGTCGGGTTCCGCTCAGCCAGCTGCGGACCAAGCCGAACGGCACCTACCTGCTCTATGTCCACGGCAAGGACGCCGCCGGCAACTGGGGCCCGTTCAGCATCACCGCGTTCGAGGTCGACAAGACCGCCCCCGTGCTCGGTGCCCTGACTGCTCCCGCTGACACCGCCGGCGCCCCGACGATCACGGTCACGGCTGACTACACGGACAACTCGACGCACAACTACGGCGCCGCGGAGTTCTGGTGGGGAACGAGCGATCCCGGTGCGGGCCACGGCACGGCCGTGACGGCGACTCCGGGGGCGAGCTCGATCAGCATCGGGTCGTTGCCCGTGACGGGGGTCGCTCCCGGTCTCCGCCAGCTCAACCTGCGGGTCATGGACCAGGCCGGCAACTGGAGCAACGTCTCCAGCAAGGCCATCACGGTCACGCCGTCCACGCTGGTGCTGGAGCCCTTCTCGGGCCCCCTCACCTCCGCCTGGACGACGTCCGGGACCAAGCCGGGTGCCCTGACGGTCGTCGGTGGCACGTTGCAGGTGACCTCAGGGTCAGCGACCGCGTACCTCAAGGACTCGGCCTACGTCTCCCGTTCAATCGGGAGCCCCCAGACGACGACGGCCGTGACGGTCGACGTCGACGGAACGGGGGTCACGAGGGCCGGGTGGACCACGATCCTGTCGGCCACCAACGGCACGGGAGGGCAGGCCTACGCCCTGCAGCTCCAGCGGGGCACGGCCGGCCAGGTGCAGGTCCGCACGGTGATGACCCGGATCGGCCAGAGCCCGGCCAACGGCACGGTGGTCTCCCTGCCGACCGGGAGGGCGGCGGTCACCCTCGGGTGGCGGGCCGGTCCCCGGCGGGCCACTGCGGTCAGCCCCAGCGGTCAGCTGACGCTGAGTCTGAACGGCAGCGCCACGCCTGCGTCCACTACGCGGGCCAACACCAGCACCTACAGCGTCTCTGGGATTTCCGTCGGGGTCGTCGGGACCCCGAGCAACCCGGGACTGCGGCAGACGCTGCGGCTGGACAACCTCGCTGTGACGCCGTAGCCGACATCCGGCAGGCGCACGACAGGGCACGACAGGGCACGACAGGGCACGACAGGGCACGACAGGGCACGGCACGGTGGG